>JABDEY010000042.1 GCA_013286805.1 Bacteroidota bacterium
GACTGCAAATTACGGAGCAACTACTTATAACTGGGCCAATATGCCACTCGCTATTAATTCCCCAAATGCAGATGTTGCGACTTTGAGTTATCAATGTGGTGTAAGTGTTGACATGAATTACGCCCCCTCCGGAAGCGGGGCCTGGGTTATCACCGCTGACAGCTCCATCTGCGCGCAGAATTCATATGTTCAGTATTTTGGTTATGACCCTTCTACGATTCAGGGTTTGATCAGGGCCAATTATTCAGACTCCGTATGGTTGTCCATGATTAAAGCTGATTTGAACATTGGCCGTCCGGTGCAATATGTGGGGGATGATTCAGTGCAAGGAGGGCATACCTGGGTTTGTGACGGATATGATGCCAGCAATATGCTGGATATGAATTGGGGATGGGCCGGTCAGGATAATGGGTACTTCTCCATTAATTCTTTGAATCCGGGAGGTCAGTATAACTTTGCATTGTATCAGGAAGTCCTTCTGGGAATACAACCTCTGGCTAAATCTGCGAACGATGCCGGAGTTTTTGCAATTGTTTCACCTGCTGGAGCTGCAGTTTGCAACAATAATTTTACTCCGGTTATTACTATCAGCAATTTCGGGAATAGCACACTGCAAAACTGCATGGTCAATTATCAGCTCGATGGAGGCAGTGTCCAATCTTCAAAATGGACTGGTTCGCTAGCCGCGAATGCAAACACAAATGATACGCTCCCTGTCTTTTCTACAAGCGCTGGTGCGCATACACTTACTTTTTTCACTACCCTTCCCAATGGACTGCCAGATGGGAACAACCTGAATGATACTATGCAGGTTACCTTTTTTGACAACAGCGTTGGAGCAGCACTTCCTATTGTTCAGGGGTTTGAAGGAAGCGCTAACATGCCGGCGGGATGGACGTTTTCTGATTTTCCTGACAATAATGTGACCTGGCAGGTTTCAACTACTATCGCACATACCGGTGGCAACAGTATAGGTTTTAATAATTGTCAGGGTGAAGGAAATACCAGCATGAAAGGAAGAAGGGACAGATTTATTACCACTTCTTACGACTTTTCAGGAACTCCTGCAGGGTCGATGGCTTTTGATGTGGCTTACACAACTGTTCTGTATCAGGACACCGTTTATGCTGATACGCTTGCTGTTTATTATTCTATTGATTGTGGTTCTACCTGGAACAGAATCTATTATAAGGGAGGTATTACACTTGCTACCGCTCCTCAATATACATCCGTAAACAATTGCTGGAGCCCTACCTCCTCTGAATGGCGGACTGAAAACATAGGCCTGACTGCACTGGCAGGTAAATCAAGTGTTATGTTTGCGTTTGAGAGTCGTTCCGACTGGGGAGAATATATTTATATTGATAACATTAACATTGTACCTACTTCTACAGCCGGCATTGCTGAAGTAAATTCTTCTGCGGGCCTGTTTGTTTACCCGAATCCTGCCAGTTCTTCGCTTACCATATCTGGTACTCAGAATACAGGTAAGGTATTCTTTACAGTGAGCGACGTATCGGGAAGGGAAGTGAAGGCTGGTCCTATTGATGCAGGTGCAGGTAGTTTCAAGGAAACTGTCTCCATCAGTGACCTCGCACATGGCATCTATATTCTCAAAGTGAATGATGAGAAGAATGCGTGGGTGAAGAAGATTGTTGTTCAGTAAAAGGTGAGCGGAAATGCGGAGTATTCACGAGCACAAAAAAAGAAACGAGCGAATAAAGCGGTTAAAGATTTATTCCACCGGATGCTTCGATCCGCTGACCATTGATCCAATAGGAATCTGATGAACACAGGAAGGCTATAATGGCACCTATATCATTGGCTTCACCAATTCTGCCCAATGCTGTTTGTGAAGCGATGAATCCTTTTACCTGAGCATTATTGCGGATGAAAGCATTGTTAAAATCTGTTTCTATTCCCCCTGGCGCAAGTACATTTACTGTAATCCGACGCGGTCCCAATTCCTTGGCCAGGTATTTTGTAAATACTTCTATTGCACCTTTCATTGAGGCATACATGGAGTAACCGGGGTTACTAAACCGGGTAGTGCCACTGGAAATATTTACAATCCTGCCGTTGTCATTCATGATCAGTATGGCTTTTTGGGTCAGAAAGTAAACACCTTTAAAATGTACGTTGAGCAATCTGTCAAAATCTGCTTCTGTAGCCTGAGCAAATGGAATGGTCGCGCCAAAGCCAGCGTTATTAATCAGAAAGTCAAACTTGTCTGTGTTCCATTTCTCTTTTAAAAGTCCAGATACCTGGAGAATAAAATTATCGTAGGAATGAAGATCGTTCATGTCGAGCTGCAATGCGGCGGCTTTCCGGCCCATCGCTTCAATCTTGGAAACTACTTTTCCGGCTTCTTCCCTGTTGGTATTATAGGTGATGATAACATCGGTTCCACGTTCTGCAAGGTGCAGTGCGGAACTTTTACCGAGACCGCGGCTTGCACCAGTAATTAGGGCTATTTTGGTTTGCATGTGAGATGGGGTATAAAATAATTTGAATGATTTTCTCAGTATAAAGGTAATTAATCTTTAAACCATTTGTCCGAATTCGACACATCCACATTTCCACCGGTTAATATAATGCCAATCCGTTTACCTGCAAAAAGATTCCTGTGTTTTAGTACAACCGCGAGCGAAACGGCTGAACTGGGTTCTACTATAATTTTCATTCTTTCATAAATCAATCTAAGGGCGGAAGTAATTTCCTGTTCTGTTACAAGAAAAATGTCTTTTACGTATTGCCGGATAATTGCTACTGTCTTATCACTCAGTGTGGTGAGCAAGCCATCGGCAATTGTATTAATAAAGGCAGCCCTTTCCACCTGCCCGCTTCTGAAAGAAAGTATTGCATCCGCTGCTCCTTCGGGTTCCCCGGCATAAATAAATGCGGGCGGCAGTAAATAATGTTTGCTTAATGCCGAACCCGACAACAATCCTCCACCTCCAACAGGTGTAATTATGGCATCGAGTCCGGGCACATCTTCAATCAACTCTTTCGCACATGTGGCTTGTCCGGTTATCACCTGGTAATTGTCATAAGGATGGACGAAAGCGGCTCCTGTTCTTTGAATGATGTCTTTTAATGTACTTTCCAATATTTTCTGTTTGGGTTCACAGAAAGTAATTTCGGCACCATAATTTTTAACCGCATCTACTTTCACCTTTGGAGAAGTGGCAGGCATAACGATATACGCTTTTTTACCTACCTGTCTCGCAGCAAAAGCAATGGCCTGAGCATGATTGCCGGATGAGTGTGTCGCAATACCTTGTTTTAATTCTTCTGTCGAAAGAGACAAAACGGCATTCATCCCTCCACGTATTTTGAATGATCCCGTTTTTTGGAAATTTTCACATTTTAAAAACAAGGTTGCTCCGGAAATTTTGTTTATTGATTCTGATGTCAATACAGGTGTGCGATGAATGAATGGTTTAATCCGTTCGTGGGCTGCTGAGATTTGGTCTAAGGTGATATTCATTCTATGCGGCCGGCCAATTTTAATTATGGATATAAAGGTATATAGAAAAGCAATTTAAACCGATCTAAAAGAATTAGATTTATACCAAATTAAATTCCATGAAAAAGCGTTTAGCGGAGATTGAGAAGACGAGTAAACTGCTGGAGCCAGGTTCACAAGAAAGACTCAAAATCCGGGAACAGGTGATTCATTATACTGAAGATTTCTTAAACACCATTGAAAGTAAACCAGCCTTTGTCCAAAGCAAAGAAAATGGGGTTGGACTTTTAAAAAGCCCTATTCAGGAGGAGCCTGTTTCCATTGAAACAATTCTGGATTTAATACATAAAAACGTTGACACACCGGGCCTTAATCCTGCCTCCGGAGGTCATCTGGGGTATATACCGGGTGGAGGAATTTACAGTTCTTCTCTGGGAGACTATATGGCTGATATTACGAATCGCTATGCGGGGCTTTTCTTTGCCGGACCAGGAGCAGTCCGCATGGAAAATATGCTGATTGACTGGATGGCTAATACGATTGGATACCCTAAAGGATTTGCGGGTAATCTGTCTTCCGGCGGAAGTATTGCTAATTTAATTGCCATCGTTACTGCGCGTGATTCCTTTGATATAAAAGCCCGCGATATAGAGAAAACTGTCATTTATGCTACGGCACATAGTCATCATTGTATTGATAAAGCTATCCGGATTGCCGGATTAAAGGAGGCGATCCGAAGGAATATCACCATGGATGATTGCTATAAAATGCAGAATGAAAAACTGGAACAACAGATTATTTCAGATTTAAAGGATGGCTTAAAGCCTTTTATGATAATCGCCTCCGCGGGCACAACAGATGTTGGCGCTATTGATCCTTTAAAATCAATTGGCCTCCTAGCTGAAAAATACAAACTGTGGTATCACATTGACGGGGCTTACGGAGCTTTTTTTGCACTTACCGATGAGGGGCGAAAGAAATTAGAAGGAATGGAACTCTCCGATTCAATTGTGATGGATCCCCATAAAGGATTGTTTCTTCCTTATGGTATTGGAGCAGTGATTATCAGGAAAAAAGAACTGCTATACAAGTCCCACTTTTATGCTGCAAATTATATGCAGGATGCATTGAAAGCACCTGAGGAATTATCCCCGGCTGAGCTTTCCCCGGAGCTCACCAAGCATTTCAGGGGCTTACGCATGTGGCTTCCGCTTAAATTGCATGGGGTTAAACCTTTCCGCGCATGTCTGGAAGAGAAGCTTCTTCTGGCAAAATACTTTTACCTTGAAATTCAGAAGCTCGGCTTTGAAGTCGGCCCTGAACCGGAATTATCTGTTATCACATTCAGATACGTACCCAAAAATAAAAAGGAAGATGCGGATAAGTTCAACGAAATGCTTATTAATGAGATTCATAAAGACGGGCGTGTGTTTTTATCTTCCTCCCGATTGAATGGCAACTATATATTGCACCTTGCGATTCTTTCTTTTCGAACACACCTTTCTACGATTGATCTCACATTGCAAATATTAGAAAACCTTGTACGCAATGCGTAAAACTGACAAGTTGCTGCATATTAATTCTTCCCTTCAATCCAATTGATGATTTCTTCACTCTCTGGTTTAGTTTTTGAACCAATTGACTTGACCCATTTGCCGTGTTCGTCAATGAGGAACTTATGAAAGTTCCATTTTACTGTGCCATCTTCCACGCCATTCTCCGATTTGTTCTGAAGCCATTTGTAAATGGGAGCCATGTCATCTCCTTTAACTGAAACTTTTGACATCATAGGAAATGTGACACCATAATTTTTCGTGCAAAAAGCCCTGATTTCAGTGCTTGTGCCAGGCTCCTGACCTCCGAAATTATTTGCCGGAAATCCGATAAGAACAAAATTCTTGTCTTTGTATTTCATGTAGAGTTCCTGCAGTTCTTTATACTGTGGCGTGAATCCGCATTCGGAAGCAGTATTTACAATCATGACTTTTTTTCCTCTCAATTGATTCAGGTCAAATGCTTTTCCCTCAAGGTCTATTACCTTGAAGTCGTAAATTGTTTTTGCTGAGGGCTGTGCCTGAAGACTGAAAAAAGATAAAATTCCAGCGAGAAGAAGAATGTTTGCATCCATTGTGTTTTGTTTTTATGGAAATTTAATTCAATTTAAGGAGATTTCGCCTTTGATCTACAAATTTAAGCATCATTTGTCGTACTATTGCCTGGTACTAATTTACGATTATTTCCCTGTGGCTAAAACTGAATCAAATGGACATAAATCTGACAAAATATAAAGTTCATCCCAAAAAGAATTTTAAACTCTCTGAGATTGCTACGGGGTCAGGTCTCCGAAAGCCAGATGAAAAAAAACTGAAGCTCCAATTACTAAAAGATATTGAAGAAATTGCACTCCTTCAGAATAAATTATTTGCAGAAAACAGGCAGTCCTTACTGATTATTCTGCAAGGCATGGATAGTGCAGGTAAGGACGGCACTATTAAACATATAATGAGCGGAGTAAACCCACAGGGAGTCTGGGTATATAGTTTTAAGCACCCTTCTTCTTTGGAATTAGAACACGATTACCTGTGGCGGCACGCTCAAAAATTACCTGAACACGGACAAATTACTATTTTCAACCGTTCCCATTATGAAAATGTTCTGATCTCAAAAGTGCATCCCGAAATTGTTTTAGCAGAACGACTCCCGGGTATTTTGAACACAAATGACATTGATAAGTCCTTCTGGAAGGAACGCTATAAACAAATCAATTATTTTGAGAAGCTGACCATTCAAAATGGTGTTCAGATATTGAAATTCTTCCTTCATTTATCCAAAAAAGAACAAGCGAGGCGTTTTTTAGACAGAATTGAAAACAAGGAAAAACACTGGAAATTTTCTACAAATGACATTACTGAACGTGCTTTCTGGGCAGATTATCAATCCGCCTACGAACAAGCATTTAAGCACACAAGTCCAAAAATCGCTCCCTGGTACATCATACCGGCCGATGATAAGACCTATGCCCATCTGTTAATTGGTCAGGTAGTTTTGGAAAAGCTAAAGCAAATGGACCCTCATTTTCCTCCGGTATCCGAAAATGAAAAAACAGCAATGAAACAGGCCAGACAACGACTGAAAAAAGAAGGAAAGCAACGGACCAAGGCTTGAGCGCAAGGGGAATTATATAACAAATCTGCAAAAATCTATAAAAAATTTATATTTTCAATACTTAGCTTTGTCATGCAATGAAAAAAACTGAAATTAAAAATATTCTTGTCACAGTTGATTTTTCCGGGATATCTGAAATAGCAATGTGTGAAGCAATGACGCTCTCAAGGTTATTAAAAGTGAATGTCTTTCTGTTGCATGTTGTTGAATATACCGGATATTATTCTTCCATGGGCCCCGACATAGAAAAAAACCTCCCTTCTCTTCCTGACGTGACGAATGTCGTTCAGAAAAAAATGGAAAATATCAGGGCTGAAATAAAAAAGAAATTTGAAGTAAACACCACAATTCATCTTGCTACCGGACAAGTGCACGCTGAGATTATTGACTTTTCCAAAAGAAATTCCATAGACCTCATTATAATGGGAACTCATGGAACATCAGGTTATAAGGAATTTTTTATAGGAAGTAATGCCCAGCGGGTAGTCACACTATCGGATATTCCAGTTCTGACCATTCAGAAGAAAACTGCCAAATCCGGATTTAAAAACATTCTAATACCAATAGATAACTCCTTGCATAGCCGGGAAAAAGTAAATATGGCAATACTCGTTGCAGTTGTATCAAGTGCCAAAATTCACCTCATTGGCTTATCAGCGCCAAAAGACCAGCAGGAATTAAAAGAGATTAACATCAAACTCAGATCCGTAGAACAGGTAGTGCATTCCCATAGTCTTGAATACATAACCAGCATTATCAACGGTGAAAATCTGTCGGAGGCCGCTCTGAAATATGCTTCCGAAAATAACTGTGACCTGATTGTAATTAATACAGGACATGAATCAAACATTACCGGAATTTTCCTTGGGGCCCTTGCACAACAGATAGTCAACCATTCAAGAATTCCCGTTTTGAGCTGTAAACACAGCGAGGGTTATTCCAGCATCGATACGCCCGGCTTTGGGATAAGCTGATTACAGAACCTCAGGGGTTCCCTTAATAGAAATGTCCGATCAAGATATAGGCGGCGTAAATCACCAGGATTACAATGCCAATTCCCATCCACAACCTGCCAGGCCTGATGGAAGTTTTAGTCAATGCCACTTGTGGTTCCTCGAGCCCAAGAACATCCTTTTCTCTGTAAATTTCAGTGTGCGAATCTTTTGAATTTTTGCTGTCTGTTGTGTCCATGTCGTTGTTTTTATTTGTGTATGCAAATATGAACAGGCTCCCCGTAAAAGGCTTTACATTTATTCCGGAATTTGTTGCATGATTCCTTCAAAATGTCACATCTCTGAATGTTGCAAATAAACACAGTAATTGCATAAGAGATTTTCCCTTCCGTACACACATCTTTGAAGGAGTAATATACTATCCTAAAATTGAAACGAATGAACAAACTGGTCAGAATAACAATCAATGATAATCGCAAAATATTTGCCATCAGAAAAGAATTCAATGACGTTTTCCAGGATCTCCAGATTGAGTTCTTCGGGAAGCCACACACAAGTTCAGGCCGGGCGTCAGGCAAAATTATTAAAAGCGGGCTCGCCAAAATTTCGGGTTGCAGAACCATTCATTCAGAAGGTCATTTAGAACTCAACCCGGAAATGACTGTCAGTGAACTATGTGGCCTATTCCGGGACCGGTTTGGAATAACTGTAAAATTATTTTGTAAATCCGAGAACAGGTGGATAGAATTCCCGGCAACAGAGACCTGGACACTGAATAAACAGAATAAACAATGCGAAGTGCTGAATGAACTCGACACGATAAAATAAAGAAAATTCATGGAAACCTCAACCAGCAACCGGAAACAAATTCTACTGAGAATGGTAAACAAATCACATCAAATGCTGGATGACATTGTCAGACTGACAATGCAGATTAAGGCGCGACAACCTGAAGTGTACAGAGTTCTTGATGAAGCCCCTTTATGGGCACCGCAGGGTCCTGAATTAAATAGTACGGATTTAGAAGATTATCGCAATACCCTGGAAGCGGAATTGAATGATACCTCCAAAACAACATGCCCTTTTTAAATATCTTAGTTTATGAGCTTAGGGCAAAATATGCTCATATAGATAATACTACCCGTAATTAAGACAGCCACAAGCACCACTCCCGCCATTCTTCGTTTATATGACCGCACATCCAGCCTCAGCAGATGTGTATGTGAGACATTCTTTATCGCATTTTGTACGCGTAAGAACATCCTGTCATTCTTAACGATGTAATCAAAAGCTCCATGTTTCATCGTGTCAACAGCAACTTCAATGTAATCCTGAGCCGAAAACATAATGACCGCTGTTTCAGGGTTGGTTTTCTTTATCAGCCCGAGAACCTTAATTCCATTCATCGCATTCGGATATATTGTACTTAGCATGTAATCCAATAAAATGATTCCGGGATTCTGAGAAAGACATTTAAGGCATTCTTCGCCAGTTGTGAATGTTGTAATAGTGAAGCCTTTGAAGTTCTGCTTCAGGTATAGTTCCATCGATTTAAGAAATACCTCATTGTCGTCTACGAGGAAAATCCGATTATAATTTGTTGATTTCATATGGACAGGGTTTGTTCGTTTTTCTGAAATTATACTCTTCGGTTATATGATATTGGTCATCTGACACAGCTTTTTGTTTTAAATGAGTGGCAACTGCTTACAGCATTCCAATCAACCTGAATAACAATAGTATCAGAGCCACCACCAGTATTATATATACAAGACTCCCAAGATTAAGAGCCAGAATGAAGTTTAACAGAAAAAGAATTAATAATACGACAATGATAAGCCAAAGAAGACCACCAAGAGCACTGTGGTGCTCTCCTCCGTCATATGAATGATTTAAAATAACCAATTTGCTTTCATTGGAAATTTCACTGCTTGCTTTTGTTCCTTTTACGGGTGCATTAAAGGAGCGAAGAATTGTTTCCGTTTTTCTAACCTGATTTTCTTTGTTTTCAATCCTTGCAGCAACGGCTATGTTTTTATCCATTGGCGCAACGTTCCTTAGCTCACTGGGCTTTTGTTGATTGTCTTTATCAACAGGAGCAGTTGCAATCTGTTTATTAAGTTCCGGCAGTTTTGCCGTTTCCTTTTGAACAAATTTTTTGTTCGTGCAGGTTTCAACATAATAACCGTTACGGTAATGCCTCTTTAGTACAGAAACATCTGAAAACCGACTGCAGGAGGAAAGTAAAATTCCTACCACTGCAAAAACACAAACTGATAAGGCTGATTTTTTCATTTTTCTATTTTTTTATTAAAAATTTATTAGTGCATTGATAAAGATTAATTAGGCTGGCATTATTGAATTTGCTTAATTGTTATACTCTGAGCGTTGGCATGTGTCTGTGCACCATTAGCAGGAGTTATTGTAAGTGCAGATGAATTACCGCCGGAATTAACAACAGCAAGGGTCGAATTAATTATAGTGGTTGTGATGAAACAATTACCAATAATAGGGTGTCCGCCAGCAGTCCCGTTCATATCAACAGCAACAGTATTAGCTAAATCTATACCATTCAACTCCAGTTGCAATTGACCTGCTTCAGTTGTGTGAACTCTAAAAGTGATTTCATAAGTCCCAATTGCCGGCAAATTAAAACTGGAGCCATCGACATTAAAGATGCTACCCGTGGCCGGGCCATTTTCCGGAAAAGGAACTCTGCCAGAGCCTGCCGAAGTTTTTACTGCAATGGTTGCAGGGTAATCTGTCGGCGAGGGATTCCCCGTTCCGGTAGTTAAGCCAAAAAACATGGCAAATTGGGCTATAGTTCCGGTCGGGCCTGTTGCTCCAATCGATCCGGTTGGGCCTGCTATTCCGTTTGAACCATTTGTACCATTAGTGCCATTTGTTCCAGTGGAACCTGAAGGGCCTGTTGGGCCTGTTATTCCATTTGTTCCATTTGTTCCATTTGAACCGTTTGTACCATTAGTGCCCGAAAGCCCTGTTGGACCAGTTAATCCGTTTGAACCATTTGTTCCATTGCTGCCATTTGTTCCGTTGCTGCCCGATAGTCCCGTTGGACCAGTTATTCCATTTGAACCATTTGTTCCGTTGCTGCCCGAAAGTCCTGTTGGACCAATTAATCCGTTTGAACCATTTGTTCCGTTGCTGCCATTTGTTCCGTTGCTGCCCGAAAGTCCTGTTGGACCAATTAATCCGTTTGAACCATTTGTTCCGTTGCTGCCATTTGTTCCAGTGGAACCTGAAGGGCCAGTTGGGCCTGTTATTCCATTTGAACCGTTTGTACCATTGGTGCCCGAAAGCCCTGTTGGACCAGTTAATCCGTTTGAACCATTCGTTCCATTAGTGCCCGATAGTCCCGTTGGACCAGTTATTCCATTTGAACCATTCGTTCCATTAGTGCCCGATAGTCCCGTTGGACCAGTTATTCCATTTGAACCATTTGTTCCATTGCTGCCATTTGTTCCAGTGGAACCTGAAGGGCCTGTTGGACCAGCTATTCCATTTGAACCATTTGTACCATTAGTGCCCGATAGTCCCGTTGGACCAGTTACTCCATTTGAACCATTTGTTCCGTTGCTGCCATTTGTTCCAGTGGAACCTGAAGGGCCTGTTGGACCAGCTATTCCATTTGAACCGTTTGTTCCGTTGCTGCCCGAAAGTCCTGTTGGACCAATTAATCCGTTTGAACCATTTGCTCCGTTGCTGCCATTTGTTCCAGTGGAACCTGAAGGGCCTGTTGGACCAGCTATTCCATTTGAACCATTTGAACCATTTGTACCATTAGTGCCCGATAGTCCCGTTGGACCAGTTATTCCGTTTGAACCGTTTGTTCCGTTGCTGCCATTTGTTCCAGTGGAGCCTGAAGGGCCTGTTGGACCAGCTACTCCGTTTGAACCGTTTGTTCCGTTGCTGCCCGAAAGTCCTGTTGGACCGGTTATTCCATTTGTTCCGTTTGAACCGTTTGTTCCGTTGCTGCCATTTGTTCCAGTGGAGCCTGAAGGGCCTGTTGGACCGGCTATTCCATTAGTTCCGTTTGAACCATTAGTTCCATTAGTTCCCGAAAGTCCTGTTGGGCCAGTTGCTCCGATTGAACCATTTGTTCCGTTGCTGCCATTTGTGCCATTGCTGCCTGCAAGCCCTGTCAGGCCTGTTGCTCCAATTAATCCGTTTGATCCATTTGCACCAGTGGATCCTGAAGGGCCGGTCGCACCATTAGTTCCGTTTGAGCCATTGCTGCCCGAAAGCCCAATTAAGCCTGTTGGGCCAGTTGGGCCAGCTATCCCTTTATTTCCAGAGTTTAATGCATAGAATGCATATGGAACAGCCATAAATTGCTGATTGCTTACAAGTACAAAATTTCCATTGTTATGTATATCGATTTCTACTTTTAAAAACTGATTTGCAGCTGACCATGGAATGTGGATCAGAGAATCATACTTGCCGGAAGATGAAACATTTCCATCTCCAATAATCAAGGAGAATAACCCATGTTGATCCGTGTAGGTGGTTTGGCTTTCCTGATACAATACAATTCCCGAATTGCTGCCGCTCAGAATGGTGAATCGGACTGCGATTTGATTTTGTGCTATTGGCTGTCCAGCCAAATCAAGCCCAGGAAGCTCCATTCCGGTTGGATCAATTGCTACTGCCTGAAAATTAATGCCATGCAATTGAGCATAAACAGTCTGACTTGTAAAAACGAAAAACATAATCAGGCAAACAAGGACTGCTTTCAAATATTTTAAAGTTGTATTCATTTGAGTGAGGTTTTAGTTATTGTAAGTGCAATTCCGAGGCTGACAGAGAAGCCCCGATTATATAATTGCTGGCCTGTGGTTGTTTCTATGTTCTTGATTCCATAAATCTGATTGTAAGAAGTATAAAGAGAAATTAAGTCTGACAGTCGTACATTAATGCCACCTGTCGCAATTAATCCATAATCATAATTAGCAACTGCATCGTCACTTTTAATGTTGAAAACCTGTTCATTAAAGGCCTGACTTGCCTTTAACAATGAAGAGTAATACGGGGATATCAAAACAAATGGCTTTAGCTTCCATCTATTATAGATATACCCAATCTCAAGCCTGGCTTCCGCATATTGAAAATTCCAGATTGTAGTAGTTCCATATACTTCCTTTGATGCACCGGCTTCTCTTAAGCCTATATTCAGTCCGGCCAAAAGGCCACACGGCATTGAATTTATATAGCCCAAATTGTAAGCGCTTCCTATATTGGCTGTGTAATTTCTATCAACAGCACCATCACTATTAACAAATTTAAAAGTGGAAAAAACTGTTGATCCATCAAACGTAGCTGCCGGCTGGGCATCGATTTGTCGTAAACTCAGAATCGAAATCAAAAGCATTACCAGACCAATCGATCGATAATTTTCCGTGTGCAGTTGCTTATCGTGTTTCATTTTCCTGAAATTTATCGGTTTACTATAAGTTTGGCTGAAAAAGATTTACTGTTGGGTGCTGAGATAGTTATCATGTATAAGCCATTTAAAAATTGAGCGCAGTCCACCTGATAACTTTTTAATTGTCCGATATTCCTGTTCATTACCAGCTTCCCGTTATTGTCACATATACGTATTGTAACGTTCTCAATAACTTCAGGAGTCGTCATGTTAATAAAATCAGAAGTGGGATTTGGAAACAACTTCAGCGTCAGATTCGATGCAATCAACTCTAAACTTAAGGCTGGTTGCTCAAATCCCGGACGGTAGGATAGTTCGCTATTGTTGAATGTTTGTGTACTATAGGGTTGCCCTATCGTTTCCTGAATGATCGTACCAAGCGATAAGGTATAGTCTCCTGCACTCGCAATTGTTTGCCTCTCAAGTGATTGAGCCCTTAACAAGCAATTTCCTGAAACAATTAAACTAAATACTAAAATCTGTCCTGTGTGTTTCATACTGAATTTCATTCTTAACTGCTGCAAAGTTGGCTGGACTGGCAGGGGAAAGTGTTACAAAATTTAGAAACTCTATTGCACAATTCTTAGGTACGTGAATGATGTAAACTTTCCGGCTAAATATGTAATACAGGTGAATTCTAAAAATGTCACATTCGCAGTACAACTATTTACCAAGCCCGAAGTATCGGGATTAAAGCCTAAATACAATGATTTATAACTATCACTTTCTCGGAATGGACCTGGCCTGGTGGGCTGTTTGGTTTATTATTTTAACCTTCTTCTTTGTAAATTTTGTTCCTGTATCAAAGAAAAATGCTAAAAACACTCCTCTTGATATACTACAAAGGAGATTCTCCAATGGAGAAATAAGTGTAAACGATTATGAGCAAAGAAAAAGATTTTTAGGAAAGGATCAGGATTTAAAACTAAGAATGTTTTTTCTTTCCGGCCTTTCTAAACATTAGAATACCGAATTTGTCAAACCTTGAACAGGATGATCAACTGGAGCGCAACTACTGAATTAAAAAGGAAGATAAATTTAGTTTGTGCTTCAATGGATGCAGAGCATACCGGCAGAAGGCTTTTTGCATTAGATGCGTTTCTCTGGAAAAGGGATTCTGAAGAGCAAAATGAAATAATCCAGCGTTTAGGCTGGCTGAACCTGCCAGATCGGTCTGAATTAAATGTCAACAGTGTTACTGAATTTGCGGAGCAAATCAGAGAGGAGGGTTATAAACATGTCGTTTTACTCGGTATGGGTGGAAGCAGTTTGTGCTCGGAGGTGACGCGGAAAACATTTGCGGTCGCCAAAGGTTATCTTCCCTTACTTGTACTGGATGATACGGATCCTGCTCAAATACTCGCGCTGGAAAACAAAATTGACATTGGGCGGACTCTTTTCATTGTAGCCAGCAAATCGGGCAATACAATGGAAACATTATGTTTCTTTCATTATTTCCACGATCAATTAGTAAAGAAAAACAAGAAACATCCGGGAGCTAATTTTATTGCAATTACAGACGCCGGTACACCCCTGACAAAATTAGCAGAGCACTACTGCTTTAAAAAGGTATTCATCACACCTTCCGATATTGGGGGCCGGTATTCTGTATTATCTGACTTTGGATTAGTACCCATGGCGTTGACGGGAATAGATATAAAAGCGATTTTAAAAAGTGCGGGACAAATGAAAAGTCGTTGCAAGAGCAACCCTGCAGCCAAAAATCCGGGGATTCTTTTAGGAATCATTCTTGGTGTTTGCCAACAAAATGGTCGTGATAAGGTTAGTTTCATTTTATCGTCTTCTATCAAATCTTTTGGTTATTGGGTGGAGCAATTATTGGCAGAAAGTACCGGCAAAGAAGGGCGTGGATTGGTTCCGGTAAATGGAGAACTGACTGGTACCCCGGCTGCCTATGGCAATGACAGGCTATTTATTCATATGTATCTTCCGGGAGATGATAACCAAACGGATGAGGCCAAACTCAAGGACCTTGAAAAGGCAGGGCATACAATAGTCCGGATAGAAGTAGCTGACAAAATTGCTTTAGGAGGGGAATACTATCGCTGGGAAATAGCTGTAGCTATAGCAGGTATATTAATAGGAATAAATCCATTTGACCAGCCGGATGTGGAAAAAAGCAAACTAAATACAACAAAACTACTGGAAGGCTGGATTAAAGAAGGTTCATTTAAAGATGCCGAAGACTCAATTAAAAAATCAGAAGTTCAATTTAAAAATTCGGGGACTCTGCAAAATTCAATTGCCGAACGCCTCAAAATTATTACAGGCACAGTGTTACCAAATGACTATATCGCTTTACTGCCCTATTTCCCTCTTACACCTGCCCGTGCGAAATTATTACAATTGTGGAGGCAGCAGATGAGAAATACTTTAAAAGTAGCTACGACCTTATTGAATGGTCCCAGGTATCTGCACTCTACCGGTCAATTGCACAAAGGGGGGCCCGATACCGGAATCTATCTTATACTGATAGGTAATGAGGAAGAAGATTTACCTATCCCAGGTGAAAAATTCGGGTTTTCAACTTTACATCGTGCGCAGGCGCTTGGAGATTTACGGTCGCTCAAAGACAAAGGGAGAAGAGTGTTACTTGTTTCTCTTGGGAAAAATATAGATGCAGGGCTTACCAAACTATGCAAATTGGTAAAAAAAGACAAAACCCTTCTTATTCAACAGGTGATGGTATGAAAAAAAATGTCATTACAACTCTTTTTCTGGATATTGGAGGTGTTTTACTTACGAATGGATGGGGTCCGGAGGAACGTGCTAAAGTTGTGTCACATTATAATTTAAATCCTGACGAGCTAAACGAAAGGCATCATCTTATGTTCGATACCTATGAAGAGGGGAAATTAACACTTCCTCAATACCTGAAAAAGGTTGTGTTTTATGAACCCAGAACTTTTACCGAAGAGGATTTCACAAAACGCATGTTTCAACAATCTGCTGCCTTACCCGGTGTTATCGATTTTTTTAAAGAATTCAAAAAATGTTACAACATAAAAGTAATTGCAGTCAGTAATGAGGGCAGGGAGTTGAATGCCTTCCGGACAGAAAAATTTAAATTAAAAGAGTTATTTGATGCTGTTATTTCTTCCGCCTTTGTTCATCTGCGTAAACCGGATCCTGACATTTTCCGGATGGCAATTGACATTGCCCAAGCAAAGCCGGAAAATTCTCTTTACATAGATGACAGATTAGTATTTGTTGAAGTTGCTCAAACACTTGGGATGCATGGTATTCATTACCAGAGCCTGGACAAACTGAAGGAGCAGTTAAGAAAGTATGATTTTGAGCCAATTTGCTTAGTAGTTTAAATTATTTAAGCAGTGTAAAAACCTGCATTAAAATGGCAAAGCAAAAATATGATTATGGTATGATTGGATTGGGTACAATGGGACGCAACCTTGTATTCAATATTAACAATCAGGGATTTAGTGTGGCCGGATTTGATAAGGATATGTCGCAGGTGGAGTTGCTTACAAAAGAAGCTGAATACCGAACAATATCAGCTAACCACCAGCTGAATGAATTTGTGAATAGCCTGAAACTTCCAAGAGTAATTATGCTTATGGTACCTGCGGGAGAAATCGTGGATGAAGTCATTCATGAGCTACTTCCGCTATTGGCAAAAAATGATCTGCTAATAGATTGTGGCAACTCTCACTTCACAGATACTAACGCCCGCTATGATCAGCTGGCAAAATCAGCTATTCACTTCATGGGAGTTGGGATTTCCGGCGGTGAATCGGGTGCTCGTCATGGGCCAAGTATTATGCCAGGTGGATCAAAGGGCGATTATGAACGTATAGCTCCGATGCTGAAATCCATTTCGGCTAAAGTGCAGGAAGAGCCTTGTGTGACCTGGCTTGGTCCGGGGTCTGCAGGGCACTACGTCAAAATGGTGCACAATGGAATAGAATATGGCTTGATGCAACTCATTTCTGAAGCCTATCATTTACTCAAAAAGGCCGGGGGAAAGAATAACGATGAGCTGCATGCGATTTTCTCAAAATGGAATGAGGGTATATTACAATCCTATCTGCTCGAAATTACTGCCGACATTTTTATCCAAAAGGATGAACTGACTTCCAACCGTCTCATTGATATGATCCTTGACCGGGCTCATCAGAACGGGACAGGAGGTTGGACTTCACAGGATGCCATGTGTCTTCAGGTACCTATTCCGGTGATTGATTGTGCAGTTTCTGTACGTGACTTATCCGCTAACAAAGACACCCGCAGGGCTGTTCAACAACAATTGAATGACCCCAAACTTAAAATGCATGCACCGGAATTCAAGTTGAATGCACCAGAATCTAAATTTTCCGTTAAAACAAATGAATTAACGCAACAACTTGAACAGGCGCTCTATTTTTCAATGATCATTACATATGCACAAGGAATGGCATTATTGTATGCAGCATCTAAAAATTATAAATACGATTTGAAATTGGAGCGTATTGCCGGCATCTGGAGAGGAGGCTGCATCATCCGCTCTGGTTTATTGGATGATATCCGATCTGCTTTTTCAAATCAGCAGGACATGGCAAACCTTCTGATGGACAATGAACTTTCCAAAAAATTAATCACTGCACAAAATGGAATGCGTAAGGTGATTCAATCCGGAGTCGAAGCAGGCATTCCAATCCCTGCAATGATGAATTCATTAGCCTATTTTGACAGTTATCGCTGTGGATGGTTACCCGCTAACCTGGTTCAGGCACAACGGGATTATTTTGGAGCTCATACTTACGAGCGCACCGATGAAGATGGTAAATTTCATACACATTGGAGTCAAAGAAAAACATAAAATGGGGGAACTGGCAAAGACAAATTCAACAATTCTTATTATCCTTGGAGCAAGCGGAGATTTAGCCTGGAGAAAACTGATACCCGCCATTTACAATCTCTGGCTGGATAAATGGATTCCTGAAAATTTCGCGGTTTTAGGAATAAGCAGTAAAAAAATGGCCGAAACGGCATTCAGGAAACACTTGCATGAAGGGGTGGACAAATTCTCCCGCAGCGGTAAATCAATCAAAAAGGAATGGGCCATTTTTGAAAAATGCCTTCACTACCATCCTGCTGAGTTTAACTCCTCTTCAACTTATTCTTTTATTGAAAATCAAATAAAACAAATTGAAAAAAAATGGAACGTAGTCGCCACCCGAATTTTTTATCTGGCCGTTCCGCCCAATTCATTCCGGGAAATTGCACTGAAGATTGGAACTTCGGGGCTTGCCAAAAACAAAGTCATTAGTCGTATAGTAATTGAAAAACCTTTTGGGCATGATCTGGAAAGTGCCAAAAACCTCAATGAATTACTCCATACCATTTTTGATGAATCCCAGATATACCGGATTGATCATTATCTCGGAAAGGAGACAGTGCAGAATATTCTTGCTTTTCGCTTTGCCAACGCATTATTCGAACCTATCTGGAACCGCAATTACATTGACAATGTCCAGATTACAGTTGCTGAACAACTGGGTATGGAAACCAGAGGAAATTATTATGAGACTGCAGGCGCACTTCGTGATATGATTCAGAACCACATACTGCAACTGCTCTGCCTGATTACAATGGAGCCACCCGTTTCGTTTGAAGCCAATGAAGTGCGAAACCGCAAAGTAGATGTTTTGAATGCGTTGCGGAGAATTCGCCCGGATGAGGTTTATCAATATGCTGTGCGGGGGCAATATAGCGACGGCTGGATCCAGGGAAAAGCTGTACCCGGCTACCGTCTTGAACCGGATGTAAATAAAAACTCCGTAAAAGAGACCTTTGCCGCCTTGAAATTATTTATTGATAACTGGAGGTGGCAGGACGTTCCATTTTATATGCGCACAGGTAAGCGCATGAATGAAACAAATTCAGTTATTACTATTCAATTTAAACCCGTTCCGCATCAGTCCTTTCCTTCAGAAGCAAGAGGTAACTGGCAGCCGAACAAACTGATTCTGAACATACAGCCCCGCATGGGTATCCGGATGCAATTTCAGGCGAAGCGCCCGGGACTTAAAATGTTACTTTATCCGGTTGATTTGCAATTTAATTATAACGAATCGTATACTTCCGGAACTCCTGAGGCCTACGAAACTTTGTTATTGGACATTATCGAAGGTGATACTACGCTCTTCATGCGGTCCGACCAGGTAGAAGCGGCATGGAGCGTGCTTATGCCTGTTATCAATTCCTGGGAAGAGAATCCTGCAGTTAATTTTCCAAATTACGAAGCAGGTACGCAGGGACCAGAGGATGCTGAAGCGCTGATTGCAAAAGACGGGCACAGCTGGACATTATTACCTCCCGAAAAAAAATGATCTCCTATAAAACCAATGGACTCCTTTAAACCCTGCGTGATTACAATCAATGCCGGCTCCTCCGGAATTAAATTTGCTCTTTATGAAATGGCAATAGTTCCAGTCCGGTTGTTCTATGGCGAAACGGAAAACAAGGACTCAGGTACGGAAAACAAGGACTCAGGTGTTGATCAAGGCATTCATTCAAATTATATAATTGACCAGCTTGTGAAGCAGGAAAGTTTTGGTTTTGTTAAGGCAATCGGACATAGGATCGTTCAGGGCATAAGGCATGCAGAGCCCAAACGGATTGATGCTGCTTTTCTGGAGAAGTTGAAAAGAAACAGTTCCGATGACCCGGAGCATCTGCCGGAAGCAATTAAATTCATCGAGCTTTTTATAAAACGATACCCTACCTTAATACAAATAGCTTGCTTTGATAGCTCCTTCCATACTTCTATGCCTCTTGTCGCTAAAATGTTGCCCATTCCCCGGAAGTTTTACGCTCAGGGAATTCAACGCTATGGATATCATGGGATCTCGTATTCTTATCTTATGGAAGAACTTAAACGAATGGCCGGATCCAAAACTGCGCAGGGGAAAATAATACTGGCACATCTTGGTAATGGTGCAAGTCTGGCTGCTGTAAAAGAAGGAAAAAGTGTTGATACAAGTATGGGGTTTTCTCCTTCCTCCGGACTCCTGATGGGTACCCGTTGCGGTGATCTTGATCCAGGCGCAGCCTATTATTTAACGGAGAAGGAGCATCTTAGCCCTAAACAATTTAATCGTCTCATCAATCAGCAATCGGGACTCCTTGGCCTATCAGAAACAAGTTCAGATATGCGGGAACTATTGAAACTTCAGAACACAGATTTTCGGGCTGCCGAAGCTATTGAACTCTTCTGTTATCAGATTAAGAAGTGGATAGGTTCATTTGCTGCTGTGCTTGGAGGTTTAGACACATTGGTTTTTTCAGGTGGCATTGGAGCTCATGCAGCAGAAATCCGTCAATGTATATGCCGGGACCTTCAATTCCTGGGGATCAAACTGGATGAAGAAAGAAATACAAAAAACGAAACAGTCATTTCAACAGAAAGAGGCAACGGTAATGTCTGTGTTCGTGTAATTCCAACAAATGAAGAATTAATGATAGCAAGGCTGACAGCGCAATTTTTGAATTGCTCCAATCAACTTGTATAGAATTACCCTAACACTATAATCCATATGGAAAAGCAAAATACACTCCACCCTATTTATCTTCCGGAATCGAAAAACAGCAGCCCCAAAACAAAACCATTATCTGCTGAACTACTAAAAAAAATGAACGCATACTGGCGTGCGGCTAATTATTTATCGGTCGGCCAGATTTATTTGTATGATAATCCCCTTCTTAAAAAGCCTTTGGCGCTTGAACATATAAAACCAAGGCTGCTGGGGCATTGGGGCACTACTCCAGGTCTGAATTTTATTTATGTACACCTCAACCGTATCATAAAGGAATACGACCTGAACATATTATACGTCACAGGTCCCGGGCATGGAGGCCCCGGAATAGTAGCAAACACCTACCTGGAAAGAACCTATACTGAGTTATATCCTGATATCGGTGAGGATGAAAATGGTTTGAAAAAATTATTTACGCAATTTTCATTCCCCGGAGGTATTCCCAGCCATGTGGCACCTGAAACACCTGGTTCCATAAAT
>JABDEY010000043.1 GCA_013286805.1 Bacteroidota bacterium
TGAATCAGGATATTTATCAATGGAATCATAAATAACATTTTGAAGTATTAGGTCTTTATTTTTGTAATTCTTCTTCAAGATAGAATCCACTCCCAAAAGGGCTTTTTCTTTTAATCCAGCAGAGGATTTGGGCTTTTCATTCACAATTGGGTTATTGCATGCAAAAAGCAAGATTAATATGGAGGTTATCGCAAGTCTTTTGCTCATTTAATTAATAAATCTAAGAAATTCCGTCTGCTTTGGTAAAATTGAACACACTGATTCCAAATTCCCTATCAAAATAGGCGAAAAGCCTGAAAAGGGATGGCAGGGACAGGAAATCCTGCCCAAATTCCTGATTTAAATGAGCTGACGCAGGTTTTCTAACCTGAAATGAGGTACAGTGCCATTATTCTGTAAAGAAAGCGGAAATCGCAAAATCCTGTAACTTTATAATTATTCACTAACCAATTCTAAAAAACATGTGTCATCATTGTGGTGTTAACTGGACAGCAATTAGTGCAATTGGAGCAATCATTTCCGCACTTGGGACATTATTTGTTGTTTACTTAGCTTATTCTCAATTGACAAAATTTAATAATACAACAAAAGCAGATTTTGCTCACAGGATAAAAAGCGACTTCTTTACAAAAAAAACAAGAAACTTATTTAGGTTGTTTGATTATGAGGTTATTGATTTTATCCCAAATGAAATTAAAAACGAAGCTGGCGAAACTGATGGTTTCTTCCCATATTTTGAGGTCAATACAGAGGAGTTAATGGACATAAATTCTAAAATCAAATGTAAGAAAACAATGTACCTGTCAGATGAAATTGACGATTTACTTCTTGGTCATTTTGAAGATATAGGAATTTTCAGGGATAAGGGAGTTTTGGATGATTTCTATGTGAGGGAAGAATTTGAATATTACATTTCAAAAATTGGCAGTAATTCAGCAATTAGACAATATATTGAACATATTAGAAGAAAAGAAAAAGAGAAGGAGAATGAAATCTATGATAAATTTGAAAAGTTATTTTTGAAAATAGACCCGACTCATATGCGGTTTTTTAGATATGGGTTAGATAAATAATTTCAGAAAATGAAACCCCTCCTGCCATTTCTGCTTCTTTTGTGTTTTGGAGTGTCGGGACACATGTTCGGGCAATATTCAAAAGTGTTCGGGCGGTATAATGATGACATCCAGACAAGAGACACCGCCAAATCAAAAAATCCTTCCCTCAATAAGCATTCATACCTGGTACAGGTTTTTAAAATGAAGGGGAAGTTGGTTGAAGGTACAATTTATAGAACCTCTGACTCTGCAATGGTAGTGCTCACTACCGATGATAAGATTGGCAATAAATTTGACACGACAACAGTTAAATATTCGGAAATCAACAAATTCAAAATATGGAGGAAGGGTAAAGTTGGAAGCCCGATTGCAATATCCATGTTTATTGGTGCTCTGACTGGTTTTGCTTGGGGAAGTCTTGCGTCTTATACTCCCGACCCAAACAGTTATTACGACCCTTCTCCTATGGAAATGAGAGGCGGTGCAACTCTTGTTTGCGGTTTACTTGGCTTCCCAGTCGGATTGATTATTGGATTGAACAACAAGGAGTCAATTGAGGTAGATGGGGATTTTAAGAAATTCTTTAACATTAAGCATGATTTAAGACTATTATCGCAAGTTCAATGAATTTTGTTGCCAGATATGAGTTCATTTATATGAAATCTCGCCTCTTAAAATATGTTTGTTGCTTTTGCTGTCTGGCTTTGCTGGTGGGGAGTACAGTCCTATTCTCCCAGGACACCCAACCAGATGCCAATAAATTCTTTATAATAGTTGCTTCCAAAAAGAACTTAACGGAAGTATATGAAATAGCCCGAACAGCAGAAAGAAAGACTGGCATACATTTTCGTGATACAAAAGTTAAAGTTGAAAGCCAAGGTGGATTAACATTCCCACTTGATACTTGCACTGCGAATGGTTTCAGCTATCCGTGTTACGTTCCAAGAGGTAGATATGACGATGGAATATACTTTACCATAGAATCTTCGGATTGGTTTGACGGTTTTTCAAAAGGTTATTTCATGGTAATTGCAGGAAGCAGTTCCAATTCTGATGAACTTAAATCTGCTCTGAACAAATTGAAGCCCTTATATCCTGACGCTTACATTAAAAATTCAAAGGTTTATATGGGATGTATTCACTGATTTCCATAACTTTCTTGAAATGAGAAATTACTTCTGTTGCCTGCTTTGCTTGTGTTGTACAGTCGTGTTCAGTCAGGCAGTGGGAGACTCAATTTTCATTGACCCATCAACCCTTCCACACATTAACGAGGATACAAATCACGTCAATGACGTTATTTTAATGCACTTTGAACTTGGAGATAACGATACTATGCGTAACCAAACAAAAGCAAATTATTATAAAATTGACAACAAAGGACGAATCATAACAGGTTGTTCCAGAAGAAAGGATGGTGTACACTATAATTTTTATAACTATGATAAGTACCCTGATATTTATCAAACAGAATCTAAGGAATTTACTTGGTTTAATATTATCAAGTGCAACAAAGAGGGATTGCCCGTTAAGTGTTCTTATTTTTCAAAACGAAAAGGCAGAAAGCTGTATGTTAAAGACAGAGAGGAAAATTACCGCTACTCATTAAATAATAAACTGGAACTTATACAGGTTAAAGATGGGTCTGAATCAAATTACAATGACATTTTTGAATACGATACCAAATCACGGTTGATAAAATATTCATACACTCAAAACGATACACAAAAGCGATTTGTTCCTGCTCATATATACAATTCTAAATTTGAAGTTAATTATATTGTAAATGACAGCTCGTTCGCAAGCCAAACAGGTAATGCAGATTCTATCACAATCAAAAACACTATATTTTATGATAAATCCTACAAAATAATTTCTGAAAAACTTTACAATATTGAAACACACAAACATAGGTCTGTTGATGGATATTGTTGTGAAAGACATTATTTGTATGATGAAAAAGGCAGAATGACTGAAAGAAAATCTGTTCAGTTCTTTTATAATTATGGCAATAATTACACGCATAAGACATACACTACAATAGAAAAATACATTTACAATATAGATAAAATCATAAACATTAATCAAGTGGGCACGGATATTGGATTTAACGGCGGTAACGCATATTATAGGCATTTTGCATTATTTATGAAATACGAGTGAAAAAGGAAAACAAACAAAAATTCTACTATATATGGAGGCTATGTTTATGCTTACTCCCTTTTGTCGGTGGACTTATCGGGCTTGTATTCTTTATCAATGGATTAAAAACAAATAACAAGAAGATTATAGTTATCGGAGCAATCGGAATGACGTTCACAGTTTGTTTATTTACTTGGATGGTTTTTTATTCAAGAACAGAATCGTTTAACGGAGTAATGGAGGAAACTTCCCAAAAGCAATTAAACAGGCTTGTAAAACATATTGAAAATTACAAATCGCTCAACAATGGTAAGTATCCAGCCAGTTTAAAACAACTTTCTTTATTTGATGACAAAGCTCCGATATATGACCCCATTCAAGGAAACCTTGGAAGGTCGTATACGCTTTATGGCTATAAAAATTTGAATAATAAATATTCGTTGTTCTCCTTTGGACGAGATGGCATTTCAAATACGAAAGATGATTTATTTCCGAGCGATACGGTAGGTAGCGGATGGGTCAATCCAGTTCCAATGATAGTTCAATAGAATACCCACCCTATAAATCTTTCATCCTTGTTAAGGTAAAATAGCCCACACAATCCAATCCAAAGACTCAAAAAGTCCAAGAAATCATTATTTCAAAGAAAGCTGGCTGGCTTTTTTCGCATGAATTCCTGCATTAGATGACTTGTGGCAGGTTTTCGGGCAAGAAATGAGGTGCATTGCCATTATTCTTTAAAGAAAGCGGAAATGGGTCTGAATTGTCATAAATTAGCTCAACAGATGAACTACTTCCCGAAACTCATAAAAATATCCGTGTTTGCTTGGCTCTTGCTGGCAACATTAAGCGGTTATGCCCAGGGAAAAAACAATAAGTATTTTCCTGTAACACTTGACCAGGAAAGCGAAATGATGGATACAACAGTATTCTATGGCAAATATAACGGACATGATATTGAAATAAAGTCAGAAAATTCAAAAGATGGGTGTATTATTAAAAAAATGTGGGTAGACGGCATAAATACATGGGACGAAATTCGTAGCCCAGATATTTTAATAAATGGGAAAGACGAAAAGTATTCCAAAAAAGGTGACAAAGTCATTATTAGAATTATTCATAGAAAAGGATGCAATTTCATTTGTTCAAACGAAGCAATTAAGAAAAAAATAAAGAAATAGACCCATGAAACCAAAGAAAAAACCATCCAAAGCCAGTAACAAAAAGCCCGTCCCTTCCAAAGCGTCAAAAACTGCAAAGACGAAAGTTGCGAAAAAGAGTGCTGTCAAAAAGAAGGCTGTTCCTGTCAAGAAGAAGAGTACAGTCCAATCCAAGAAGGCTGTTGGCAGAAAGAAACCTCTGAAGAAAGCGGTAAAGAAGAGTACAGTCCTGTCCAGGAAGGCTGTAAAAAAGGTTGTTGCCAAAAAACCTGTTCATAAAACAAAAACGACTGTACAAAAAGTAAAACCAGCCAAGAAACATAAAAGAACCAGGACTGTTCAAAAACCTCTGTTCTCTACCCAAAATTCCCCATTTGAAAATACCGATGCTTCTTTCATTGATAAAGGTTTTGAAACAGAAATAACGGAATTGCCGACTGCGGAACAGATTGATTTGGAAAATGAAGGTTTGGATGTAACGGAACAGGATGACAAGATTGATACATTTCTGATTTAAAATGAACTGTGCGTAAAATCCTTATTTCAATCAATTTCCTTTTGCTTGCCTTTCTTCCTTTTATAAAGGCACAGGATTCTATTGTACGACTCCATAGAACAATTGCCATAGTTGATAGTCTGGACAAGGCTTATCTGAAAATACCTGAAAAGGATAAAGAACGATTTCAAGGTAATGGGTATGCACGCCTATTTAGGCACGATAAACAAATCAAAAAAAATGGAGTATTTAAAAATCGCAAATTGATTACAGGCAAAAAGTATATTTATGATTATGATGGGTTATTAGACCAAATTGAAGTATATGCTGATGGAAAACGAATTGCAGTTATGGATGCTGATACCATGCCTATTCATTCAATTCAAATCATTTACACTAAGAACAGAGACCCTCATATTTCAGACGAAATGTATCGTGCTATTTCTAAAATGGGCAATTTTTGTCCCACAAAAGCAATCTTAATCACGAAAGGTGAATTTCAAAGGGACTATTGCTATCCAAGTAGGTGGAGAGATAGGACTATGGCAAATTTCAGATACGATGAAAAATTATTTTACAGAACAATTTATAATCAAAGCGAGAATTCATGGGCAAAAATGGAGCAAGAAATGAAAGAAGTTAAAGACTGTGATTCTCTGGGGAAAATAGAAGTTACTATTAAATATCAAACACATACGGCAACTTTTAACATCAGTCAATTATCTCCTTGCTATTACAACGAATACAGAAAAATGATGGAAAGTATAATAGGGAACATTAATCATAGTAATCCTCAAAAATGAAAATGAAAACCCTCCCGAAGCTCACAGTAATTGTTGCCTTTTGCGTTTCGGGATTTACCTGCATCGGGCAGAATAAAAATGGAAGTTCGCTGGAAAAATACAGTTCGTTTTCAATGTATTACAGTTTTGCTGGGCTTGGCTCAAACATGGGACATATGTTTCCGACTTTAAGAATTCACGGAACAAATTTCACCTACACAAAAGAGCAGAATAGTTACTATGGGAAACCCGATTTAAAACCTGATTCAATCTGCAAAGGAACTTTAAGAACTTCCTCCATTGATTCAATACTCTCATTGGTAAAGGCAGTAAAACAAAGAAGTACCTTTCTTTCCAATGATGGAGTAAGGAGCGGTGGCATCTACAATATGTCAATAGTAAATGGGAAAGATACTGTTGGCTATGAAATGATGAATACATTTGATTGGATACCTCTAAAAATCGTAGCTATCATTAACCAATATCTCCCAATGGACAATAAAATATGGGCATCAGAGGAACTGATTACAAACCGTATCAACTACGAGAAATATGAAGAAAAGATGCACTTAGAAATGGAGCAGGAAAAAAAAGTTGAAGCTAAATTGGCAAATGAGATTAATGCCATTCGTGAAGCCCACTCTGATTCCATAGGTGCAAAAATTATCGGAGATTGGAATGGACATGGAACTCAAATTATCGCTTCATCAACAATCTTGAAATCTGGAAAAGGAAATCCAGTAGAAAATGGAACTCCAAGCGAATGGGCTATTATATTCTCATCCAAGATGGTTGATACTCTTAAAATAGGTTGCTGTGAACCAATTCTAATCAATGATGGGATATTGATGGGAAAATATCAGGATGCTCTAAGCGTTTTTCAAGCTCCTGGCAACGGTTGCGTTTATGCTTTTACCACATATGGCTGTGATTGGAATGGTAGTTGGCACAAAATTATTGAACCATTTCTTATTCCTAATGGCTGTGCAGAATTAAGTAAAAGGGAATTGCAGGGAAAAGTTGTGAGAGAAGGCGAGATGGTATATTATTATAAAACGGATTTTTCAAGCGAACCCTTCAAAGAAATCAAAACAAAGGCATGGTAGAACTCAGCACATTCAAATGATTTCCCGTTACCTAACATATTTGTTGGTTCTATTGTGTTTGGAGGCGTTTAGCCAACAGGACATTCCGAAAACAGGCAGAACGTTTTACGATGACAAATTCATTCACATTGATTCCATCTCTCAAACTGAATACGAAAAGATTACCGCAAGTGACCAGTTCTTTGATATAGATACAACCAAAACAATAAAAGCCAGGCACGATAGCCTCATTCTGCCAATTGAAATTGGGAGCCCAGTCATTTTAGTTAATGATTTAAGCTCCGACTTTACTTTGCGTAACAATTCTTTTATAGGAAAATATAAGTCTTTGCCATACTATATTGTTGAAACGGCTTATTGGGAAATAGAGGTGTGTAATTTAATAAACAAGGAGAACGGCAGACTATTTGTAACATATCTCCATCCTTTGCTTTCTCCTGCCAAGAAGTTACTTATTGGCTCCAATCCTACACTGGGACAGATAGACCTTGGTTTAAATGGCATCCAGTTATTTGAAATCAACAAAAAGGAATTGAAAACCATTTTCCAGATTAAACTCGAAAAGTTTCAGATTGATGAAATGCGATGGATTTCTGAAAGGCAAATCGCTGTGAAGATTGATTTTTTGAAACCAGGAAAGAAATATGGAATTTTAACAATCAAGAAATGAAAATCCCGAACCTCTCCATAGCTTTGATTGCGGTAGGATTTTGCGTCTTTGGTTTTGTTGGGTGCTCTGATAATCACCCAAATATTAATCAACAGGCAGCCGATACCGTTAAGAAAACATCAGAAAAGGAGCCGTTGCAAAGCAAGGACAATAAAGCCAAAAACAAAGACACGATTTCGGAGAAAAGCGATTTGTTCAGGCAGTTGGATAAAAATCTTATTTTGACAAGACTTTTTGACAATCCGAAGCTTGACTCGTCAGGAACGGCAATGTGGATACCGAATTATTCTGAAAACATGCAAATTTCGGCTTCCTATGATGGGAAAATACATACAAACATTGATACGATTATGTATTTTAAAGACCACAAAGGCTTTGATTGTGCGGTGGTTATCTTCACCCACTACAATTATGTAAAGGAATATTTGGATTCAGGGAAAATTGGGATTGGTGGTTCACATTTTACTGGCGTGCCATTAGGAATTGCACTCTTCACCAGACAAGATGGTGACAATTGGAAAATTTATTGCTTTGAAAAGCATTTTTCTGAACTCGGTTATTTCGGAACTTATAGAACTGGAAGGCAAGACCAAGGTAAAATTGGTTTGAAAAAAACTGGTGACAACTGGACTTGTTTATCGCTACGGCAAGGGATTGGTGGCAGTACAGGAGTTTTCTGGGGTTACGAATCGCTATATTCCATAGAACAATTTGGATTTGGAAATCAACAAAAGGACGATGATGAAGGTAGTGATTGGTATGATAAAAGTTTATTGCAAAACCTTTTGTCGTATGACTATTACTTTTCCTCCATACCTCCAAATGACAAGGGTGGAATAGAAATGTCGGCGGAACTTAAAATAATTGAGAAAAAGAATGATTATTCTGATATTCAGTTGGTAAAAACTAAAAATGGGAAGAAGTTTATTGAAACCTACTTTTATGATGAGCTAAAATGCAGATATATAAAAAAATAATGTTTGTCCGTCATAAATAAAGAAATGAAATCATCATGTCATTAGAAGCCCACGTTGAAAGTCTCCCATTTGAAAAACAATTCAGACTTACGATTAGGCTGGCAAGATTGGCATTGCCCGTTTGGGAAAATTATGCAAAAACAAATGAGTGTTATAAGTTAAAAACGAATAATTTATACTTAATAATGGCTGACACAAAATTCAAATACAATCCTGTAAATTATAAAATTGAATTTATACATTATAATGAATCAAGTTTAACCCCAAATGATAATTACTTTTCTTATGATGAAAAATCCCGATTGAAGAAATGTGCAAACGTACACAATCCCAATTCCAAAGACAGCATTTATACAGAGGACAAGTATATTATAAATGACAGCTCCTATTGCATTACAGCCAAGGGCAATTATACAAATAGTGACATTATATTATATGACAAAGAGTATAGAATAGTTGCCGAGAAAGAAATAAATTCACATACTGCAACTGCAAAAATTTCAAAAAGCACACTTTCATACTATTCCTATGACAAAGAGAACAGGGTTGCTGAAAAAAGAGAGTTATTAATAGATGAAAGAAGTAGTAAAATATTTTCATACATAGATGCCTATACCTACAATACCAACAAAAAGGTGAATGTTTTTTTGACTCTGGAATGGTACTTCACATCACCCTTGTTAATTTATAGGCAATAACATGATTCTGAAAATATATTTTGTTAGATTAATTAATTTAAAATCCCTCACATTCTTTCTACTGCTTCTAGTATGCCTGAACTCCTTCGCTCAATCTGACAGCATCTTCAAAGCAAAACCATTACAAGACGCAAAAGTTTTGGGAAAGGTGAAGGCTGGAAATGGGAAAACGGATACTGCTGAAACGATTCTGGAATTTGAAGCTGGTTATTATGGAAAGGGTAGAATTGGGATTGTTTCTATTTGGCCTGATTCTGCCATTTACGAATATGTGGACAGAGAACACAAGCCAAACAAAGTTAAACTCAACAATACAGATTGGCAAAACTTAATTAATTTGATTAAGGGGTATAAAGTAATTGATTTAGTAAAAGAATCCCCAGGAAATCCAAGGAAATTGGATGATTGCGTACCAAGTTCAATTACAATTACTACAAAAATGGGGCAATATAAGGCAGAAGATTGTTATTTTTCTGGTTATGTACACAGTCGTATTCTGACAAATCTTGCAAATGAGATTTATAAAATAGGCGTTAGAAAATGACCTCACTGAAATTCCAAATGACTATTGATGTCGTTGGATTTGGAATGTATAGTAATTTTTTTTGGACATGACCGACAAAGAAATACTTTACAAATATTTGATTCACAAAATGTCTCACAAGAGCTTTCGCAAATGGCTTTTGCAATTGGAGAACCCAAATGAATTATTTAAAGATGATTCAACAACTCTTTTAGCTCTTGCAGATAAATATTCAAAAAGAGGGAAAATTTATGAAATTTTGCGTAAGCATATAGATAAAGAAGAGTTTAACCGATATTCAATCTGGGAAACTGTAAAGGGAAAATTTAATTCAAAGGAAGACCCAATTGAATTAATTAAAGCACTTTCACCTATTTTATTAAGGATTGAAGACAGAAAAATTTCCAACGAAATTAGAAAGCTAAACAACGCCTGCATAAATATGCCAACTGAAAAGGAAAAACCAATGTGGGATAAGACTATTTTTAATGAAAAACGCAATGGATTAAAAATATTGACTCCAAAGATTATCAAAGTCTATGAGGAGGTTATGAAATATTGTCAAGCTAAAAACGGCACGCTTATTTTGAAAAAATAAATACAATAGAAAATGACCTCACTGAAATTCTATGTGGCTATTGCTGCTGTGGGATTTGGAGTGTTTGAAATTTTAGGATGTGATTCTACGCCGAAAGGAAACAAATCCGTTCAATCTACTGATATTAATATGTCCGATACCTCCAAACCGTTAAATTCTATTGAAGAAGAATTAAGAAAAAGAGAATTGGAGAAAGACACCAATAAGCAAACTGCTGAAATAAAAAATAATTATACAATAAATGAGGATAAGGATTCTGTTTTATGTAGTTATTTTTCCAATGGGAAATTAAGGAGTTCTACGGTAATTAAGGATGGTTATCCACATGGTCTTGAAAGGGCGTATTATCCAAATGGTCAGCTTCAATATGAGTTTTATGGAATTGATGGTGAGCCTTGGACTGCCATGAAATATTATTCTGCAAATGGAGATACCTTGTTCCCAGGGACTTTAATTATGGGAAAAGGAAGTATTTATGAATATTTCAGTGATGGGAAAATAAAAACAAAAGGGCAATATAAAAATTCATATAGAGATAGTGTTTGGACTGAATATTCTATTGATGGACTGACCGCTTCTATTGTAAAATACAAATATGATTCTGTCAAGAAAAAACTGATAGCCAAAACAACTACCTATACTTATTGAATATTTCTAATCCTCCCAAATGCCAATAGACACAGACGACCTCTCAAAGAAAACATACAGAGCTGTGATGGTAGAAGCTGAACGATTTGACCACAACCTGACCTTGCAGTTCGGACTGTTGTCTTATCAGTGCAAGGATGAGACTGAATTCATCAAAAAGTCTAAACTGCTAATAAAGGAAATGCTTACCTATGACGAAGAAGAAATAGAAGAGACGGTCTTTGGGATTATTCAGTTAGAAGAAGTAATGCCATTGCCTGATAAGAAGAAATTCCACAGGGCATTACGAAAAATAATAAGCAATTTGAATGAGATATAAACCTAAATTTATTTTGCCAAGAAGTTCTGCAAAGTTCATTTGCCGAAAAGAAATTGAAATCCTGCTTTTGCCCTTAAATCAAAACGGTAATCAAGTATGGTGTCTCAATAGAGTAACGGAACTTCCCAAGGAGATTATAAACATTGCAACTAGGCTTTCAGGTCTCAATTTTCTTACATTCATCAGAATAGGTGATATAGAATTGTATGCGTCAGATGAAGTTTATGGAGCAAGGGATGGAACTCCTCTTGTAAAGGAAGGTCATCCTACGGCTAATGGCATTATAATAAGTTTCCATCGGAAATATAAATCAATTCAATTCGGGTCAATAAATTCTCCGATAAAGGGAAATGACAGCAAAATGGTGGATGCAGTTCTGACTAAACTCCCAAAAAGCTGGAAGGCTACAATGTATAAAGATTGGAGTAATAGCTTTTGGGAAAAGATGGTAGGGAAACATGCAAATTTAAAATGGATGTTGTAAAATACTTCATTTCGGAAATCGGAAAATAAGAATGCTGTATTTTCAGCAAATAGAAATGCACAATTTTCGGCAACAAGGAGTACCCTTCTCTTCCAGAATCAGGAAATATCTTCAATATGGTGGATTTGACCTGTTTAAAGGAAATTGCACCATCTCTACCAGGCAGATACAGCCTTTTCAGAAATCTGATACGGGTAAAAGGTTCAAATATTTACCGATTATTGGTAAAAACGCAACCTTATGGCAGGAAAAACCATAAGGTCAAATAAATTGAGACCCAGAGCGAATATAAGTCCACGGTCAATTTTTCACTTAAAAATATGTGGCAAAATTTTTTGCAGGCAGTTTATAGGGGCAGAATTTTTACCTCCTAATAAATCAGAAAAAATTGGGACAGGGAAAATTTTTCAAAGACCTCTAATTTGAAAAAAGTTTATTCCCTATTAAATTGGCGGAAAATGGCAGAAGTTTTCGGAGGTCAATATTTGAAAAAAAACATAGCCAAAAATAATTTTCGGCACGGATGCCCTCTGCCACAGCGAAAGATAGTGGGTCTAAATAAGGATACGACGGCAGGAATGACTCAAATAAATAGGTCAGTTTAATAGTCCAAAATTAACCTCTACCCCTTTCTGCCACATACTTACAGCCCATTTTACTGTACAGTCATACAAAACTTCCTTCTGAGATGTTCCCGTAGATTCCTCCCAGCCTTTTCCAGGAGCTGATGTCGCCTGATGACATCTGATGCCTCCGTTTTCTAAGAAGAAGGGATATACAGATTCTTTAATAATAACCGGAACTAATTGAAACTTATTGATTCCATTGAGAGTTTCTATTGTTTCCGGCGAATTATAAGTTTCGTGTAAAAATTAAAGAGTTAGAAACTGCCATTTATGTCACGGGACGCAGGCTCCTGGAAGGCTCGGACTCATCCTTCCGCCGACAGAATCTCGTTGTTGAAATCTTCCAAAATTTCTTTTTCATAAAGCATTGAGGTACAGGCAATTTAATTTGCCGAAACTGTGAAAAATGCGAGGTGCTTATCGTACACTCATATATATCAATACATCCCGCAATGAAGTCAAAACAAGAAATCCTTAGAAACCTGGCAAACTTTACTGGTACAGAGCAGTATCACAGGTGGTCGCCTCTCTTTAAAAACGTTGTCCTTACTGACGGAACGATGTATTTGGCAGAACAAGGAATTTTTTGGCTGATGGACGTAATCGGGAGTTTACTACCTCTTCCCATTATCAAGAAAGAACCTTTTCTGACTGCGGTATATAATAAGGAGAATCAACTTTTCACTTTGGATGACGGCAACGGAAATGTACTTTACAGTCAAGACATTCCGTCTCCAACTTTTCCGCTTGATTCCATACGGCTATTTGTTACAGATGGTGAAGGCTACAAGGTCATTATGCTTCCGCAGGAATACTGAAAATAATTATAAAAAATAAAATATGGGAGGAGTTAAAATACAAGTAGGCAGTGCTGATGTAGTTAAGCAGAACTCAAAGCAAATAGAAGCGGAAGGATGGACTACCATTGTAGATGCCTGCTTCGCAAACGATGCTTTGGAACAGCTTGTCCGACTTTTGAATGCGGGAGAAATTGTTGCAGAGAATAATTGGTTCAGAATTATTGCAGGTAAAACTGTGATTAAACTGTAAGGCTCTCCCCCTACTGGACTGTACAGGAATATTGCACGAAATCAGGAAAACTATGATACTAACTATTTTAACAGGCTATCTTTCCGCAACATGTATCGGCGTAGCATTGGTACAGGTGTTATCTCCCCGAAAGAATAACTCATTTAATAAATCTAAAAAATCAATTCTATGAAGAAGGTAGCCCTATATTGCCGTGTATCTACGGCTGACCAAACAAATGAGACCCAGCGTGTAAGGCTTGTAGATTATGCGAAGGCGAAGGGTTTGGGGTATGACATATTTGAAGAAGTAGAATCTACGAGAAAAGCCCGACCTGTAAAAGCCGACATGCTTCAACGCCTACGCAATGGTGAATACGAAGCGGTGATTGTCTATAAGCTTGACCGCTATGCACGGTCAAGCAGTGAACTCATTCTTGAAGTAGCCGAACTTCTGAAAAAGAATATTGGATTTATTTCTATCAGCGATAGCCTTGATTTTACCACTGCGACAGGCAAACTCCATTTTCAGATTCTTTCCGCCTTTGCAGAATTTGAGCGTTCACTTATCTCGGAACGTACTAAGGAAAGCCTGTACAGGAAAAAGATGAACGGTCAGGTTTTAGGGAGACCAGTTGGCAGTAAGGATAAGCAGAAGAGAAAGACGGATGGCTACTTCTCCAAGCCATCCGAAGAACCGAAGGATGATTCTACTGAAAAAAATGAGAATACCAATTCTCAACTATAACAACAATCAGGCTGATAAAGCAAATGATTATGCACACTCCAAAGCCTGTCTTGTATTCTTTATTCTGTCTTCGTCTCCCTATTACGTAACCTATTATACTTCCCGCCGTAACAATTACCCAATATATTGATAGCCCAAGTTCAACGACGATAATTGCATATAAAGTTTTTGTAAAATTGTCTCCCTCAAACCTGCTTACTATTTCTTGCAGGATGTATTGAGTTAAGTAGAAGAGTAAAATACTGCCGACCAGAAATCCTGCTATAATTTTATACCTCGTTTTCATCTCTTCCCAAAAATACCTTTTCCCTGCCAAATCAAATAAACCTCCCCCTACAATGCCAAAAACTGCCTTTTAAATAAACGAACGTTTATTTGACCCTATATTTTGCCTGTTTTCATGGTTCAGTATAGTCGGACAGAATGGCAGTATATCTCCCCAACAGAATATTAGTATTTTTTCCTTGGAATCATGCCAGAAATTGTTCACTGGGAAAAACAGTATTTTCCTAACAATATCAACTTCTAACTTTTCTGCATTTTTGTCAGGCACTTTTATGAATGGCGTGAAAGGGAAATAATTGTGGACTGTTTCGGGAAAAGAGTTTGGTTTGTACAGTTCAATATTTGTAGAAAAATCAGAATTGAATAATGCGTCTTCCTATATAAGCCAAAATCCCTGCACCAGTTGTACAAATTCCCATTTCTGTCCACGATTCTCTTTTGGAAAATGAATAGCCTATAAATAGAGGCATTCCGAGGCAACCATTTTCATAAAGTGTTGCATATTCATATGGCTGTTCCTGCCAAAAATACAAGTCAAAATACTCGGTAGAAGTCTTCTGGAATAGCGTGTCCAGACCTTCTACTTTTTCTTATTTTTTTTTGCTGGAACAGGAATATTTATACCAGAGAAAAACTCTTCCAATGTAATGTTCAAATGCCGACAAACCTTTATGAGAGTTTTCATTTCAAAATTGGAACCAGCTTCCAGTCGCCAGTAGGCAGAGCGGGACATGCCGAGGTCAAATGAAATGTGCTCATATGATTTGTAGCCACGCTCCTTTCTGATTTCTCTTAATCTTTCACCTATTCTGGTCAGCTCTTCTGAATGTGGGGCAACATTTTTGGTTTTCATATACCAAAACTCACCATTCGTTGTATTCTATGGTACTCCTATATATGATACCCTATATAATAGAACTTTGCTATATTTGGTATGAAAATTAATAGTTTAACTAAAACCTTTCCAAATGAAAAAAGTTTACTCTCTCGCAATAAGCATGTCGCTCATTGCCTCTGCATTCGCACAAATACCTACAAATGGGCTTGTAGCTTATTATCCCTGTACAGGCAACGCCAATGATGCCAGTGGAAATAACGTGAACGGCACAGTTATAGGAGCCACCCTCACAGCAAACAGATTTGGTGTAGCCAATTCAGCCTATCAGTTCAACGGCACAACAAACTACATAGACTGTGGAACAGCTTCTTCAACAATAAACTTTTCAGGAGGAATTTCATTCTGTGCCTGGATAAATGTCGCAAAGGATACCAATTCATCAGTAGTAGATGAAATGACCAGTAGTGGAAACGGATTCAGGACAAGCGTAAGAGCGAAAGGTAATGGTCAGGATTTCTGGGCAACTTCGGGTAGTTATCTTTCAGGAGTAGCGTCTCAATCCACATCCACCTTTTCAACAGGAAACTGGTATAGCATTGTCGGAACATGGGGATTGGATGATAGCGTAAGGATTTATTTTAATGGAGCCCTGCAACAGCAAAGTTTTTCCACCTACAATTTCAGCAATACGCAGGACATATTTATTGGTAGAGGCAGGCTTTCCTCTATATATGAGTTTTTTGATGGAGCAATAAGCGACATTCGCATATATAACCGTGCTCTTTTGGCTTCGGAGGTAATGGCGGTAAATAATGAAGGCATCTGTTTTCAGAATGTAACTGTGACGGACACTCTGATAATTAATACAACTGTAACAGGATATAATCCAGTTACCTACGCCAATGAGCTGAGAGTATTCCCGAATCCCGCCAAGACCCAGGTTACCTTTGAGGCGGGAACAGGAGGACTGAACGGATATACTATAAAGGTCATCAACACGTTAAGCCAAACAGTATTCAATCAGATTATAAGTACAGCCACATATACGGTGGCTCTTTCTACCTGGACAGGAGCGGGAACATATTTCGTTCAATTATATGATACACACAGCAATCTAATTGATGTCAGGAAAATTATATTGCAATAAAAATTTAATGAATTGAAGGAAGGCGTTGGAGACAACGCTTTCCTTTTTTAGAATAAATCAGAAGGCTTGTAGCCCATCCGCAGAATTTCCGCCTTTAATCGCTGTAAAACTCTGTGCCAGCGTAGATATACTGCTTCTCGGCTAACCGAAAGTCTGTTGGCAATCTGCTCGGCACTCTGACCTTCCTTATAATGGGCAACGAAGAGCAACTGGTCTTGCTTTGTCAGCATTGGCACTGCCTTTCCAATTAAGGATACCAGGTCTTTTTGCTCCATTACTTTGGATGGGTCAGGTTCTTCTTCTTTCAATTCATCTGAAGATTGATATTCGTTTTCCTGTTCAATAGGCACGTCATTTCTAAACTTTGTATTGCGACGGTAGAAATCAATTATGGCGTTGCAGGCTGACCGATAAACATATCCCTCAAACGTAAATTTCGGGTCAGGAATATATCTATCCAATTTGCCAAGAAGAGCGGTGGCGATGTCGTGGCATCTCGTTTTTAGCTCGTAGGAGTTAATAGAATAAGACTTTTTCAGGACTGCCAGCCGACAGGTAGCAATCACTCGTTGATAGATTTTGGCATATTCCTCTTGTGTCGCCTGTCCAGACCTAATTTTCTCAACGATTTCTGCACAGTCCTGTCTTTTTTTCTCTTTTTTCTGAATGGTCTCCATAATAGGAGTGTACTTTAATTTCCAGACATAGATTACACTTTCAGGAACTATTTTTAGAAAGCGTTTTTTTTCAGGGAGGACAGCAGGATTTTACAGCTATCGTTTTCAATGACAACACGAAAGCGGGAAACCCTTTTGGTCGCAAACTCAATGCTATTGGCGTAATTCAATACAGTCACACTGTCCGTCTTGCTTTGGCTCGTAAGCTTACCCAGAGAATACCCGAAAGCCAACTCCTCGGTATAATACTCCAATAATCGTTTCCTGCCCAATTTACGAACTGACTGTATACTCGTAAAGGCAACCATGTCCGAAAACCTCCCCAAACGGTACAAAGCCTGAAAATAGGCGGGAAAAGAGGTTCCTGTATTCATAAAGAAAACTGGGTCGTTGAATGTCATCTTCTGTCGGGGCTGAATTATGGCATCTGCGGGAATGTTGGACTGTACAGGCATTTCTGCCTGACCACAGGATGAAAACAAAATCAGTAGAATAAAATGTCTCACAAATATAGATACGGCAAAAGAGAATAAATCTTCCTTTCCCATGCGTATATAATCTAAACCATCCGCCATGAGCCGTCCCAGATTTTCAACCAAATCTTTGTCAGGATTATCCAACATTGAAACAAAGCTCATATTGGAACTAAACACCATTCAACGGAAATTCGGCAGAGAAATTCATCACGTTTCCGTCAGTTATAATGATTCAGGAACAAGGCGTTTCTTGGCTTTGCAAGGGCTGGTAAAAAAAGGGATTGCAAAAATGACGGGGAAACGAGGCAATACAATCGGATTCTCATTTTCAAAGGAATTCAGGAAATGGCAACAGAAATGAGTCAGACAAATGTCAAAATAATCGCAGACCACATGGAGCGGGACTGCAATGGCATTGACATATTTTTTGTGCTCATCTGGGAATTCTACGGACACCGCTTCTGGGAATGTTCGTTAAAAGGATTGGATACGAACCAATATAAAAAGCCAAAGTTCTTCCTCGGCAAACTCCTTTTGCCAACAACGGTGGGGCATCCATTAAAGTGTTATATGGAAAATCTTATCAGGTCGCTTCTGGAAATTGATGGAATACAGGAATTTTATTTAAAGAAAAGCATGCTGAATGAACGTGGCAAGTTTTGCAAGCCGAAGGAATACCTCGCATATCCAGAGCCTGATATGTCATTTGAACCTGCCAAGTCAATCGGAAAACCGTTTTCAAGGAAACTCCCTGTGGAATACGATTATTCAAAGGCGTTGGGAAATCCTGTTTTTCAGTTTCACCGCTTTAAATGCTTTCGTATGCCAATCGCTATAAATTACACCCTGCAAACGATAGAAGCCTTCTGCATAAGGGGAAATGAAAATGAAATAATGTATGTTCATCTGTATCTGAATAGTAACAGTGAAATAACGAAGCTTAATTTTCTACGGAAAAAACCTGCTGATGAAAGCCAGACGTGGGATTTGGAGACTTCGTGCTATGTCATTGCCCACGTTAGGAAGGCTTTTATTGAGCAGAGATACGTCTATGCCAACGAGTACAAGGTTACTTAACCGTGTAGCCAATCATCGTGTCGTTTCCCATGCATCCTTCCAAAAACTTCGGAAGCGTAATCTCTGGGTCTTTTACCAATTCGTCATAGACTTCTTTATCAGCCCGAATGTCCGTTTCTATATGACTGTGAGCTATTTTACCAGAAGGCAACGAAAAATGGAAAGCACTCCTGTCAGAGGCAGAATTGAAACAGGAAATTTTCAGGAAATTTCCCTCGTCGGATTCAACTATGGAAATATTGTACAGTAGTATGTCTTGGGTTGTTTTCATTGTTGTTTATTTTAGAATTTATCTATCATCATTCAATTATTTCTACGGAATTTGCAACCGCCTCATTCACTCGCTTTTTCACTATTGCCACAATCTGTTTTTCCGCTTCTACAATTTCATGGGCTTTAACAAGCACATCCATAAGCTCCTCCAAAGAGAGGAAATCAAGGTCAAAAGTAGATACCAGGTCTGTACATTCCAGGATATGTTTGACAAAAGAATTGCGTAACCTTTTTTCAATACGAACGGGTGTACTACATGGTTTTAGTACCAATTCTTTTTCTTCGTCTTTCAGCTTATAGAAAAAGGTGTAGCCACTGCTGAATGAGCTGTTAACAGGGGCATTTGACAACTGTTTTATAAATAATTTTGCTTCGTCATCAGTAAACTCATTTATGAATTCCGACTTTTCAACCACTTCTTTCATAAAAAAATAATCCCCTATTAAATCAGGTAGCCCAATATATTCAAAGGTTTCCCTACAAATTGATGTTTCGTCAGTGATAAATTCTATAATGAAATCACGTAATATTCTTACAAAATCGGCAGGCGTTTTGCCTATAAGGTCAATCTTTTCCCGTATTTCAAGAGGTAGTTGTTGATAACATTTGAATTCAGCAAATGTAATTCCTGTACTAATGCCAGCCCTTATATCACCATTGGTTTGCCTCAATTCAGCCCAAAACTCCTGAACAAATTTTCTGATTTCACCATTATCAGTTTCTAAAATTTCTTGGATTTCCATTGCTTTTTTGTTTTAGATAAATAGGCTGAGAATTTGTAAATTTCATTGGCTATTTATGTGTGATGGAGCACAAACAGATACCAGACGCAGAAATTAAAACAAAGGAAATCTACTGTTATAGGGAGAAAAGTTCAGTCTGTCTTGTTCGTGTGCTTTCAGTGCAGGATGACAGTGAGATGTTCCGTGTTAAGCTGTTTGCCGAGAAATACTTCAACGCCAAAGGTGAGCCACTCGTCATGAACCCATTCTTTTACGGATACAACAAAACGTTGAACATTGCAATCAGCAAGGCACGATTCTACCTCCCAGAGCAATATATGGGCGAAATAGAAAAGTGCAAGCAGTTCAGATATTGACTGCATCAGCCCCTCCAATTGCCTGAAATTTCTTAGATTTATGAGCAGGCACTTGATTTATGGCAATTACTCCAAATCCATTTACGGAAAAATACAAAGCTTATTCCAATAAGGAAATCATTGTTATTATTGATAATGCCAGTGAATATCAGCCATTAGCCGTTACCACAGCCGTGCAGGAATTCAAATGCAGGAATATTCCACAGGAGGAAGTAATCAGAATTAGAAACGAAATTTCTTCTGATTTGGAGGATACGGAACGTAATTCTTTAACTACAAAATTCAACAATGTGGGCAAGGTTGTCCTTAATGAAC
>JABDEY010000044.1 GCA_013286805.1 Bacteroidota bacterium
ACCGCCGTAAACGCATAGGTTGTTGTCACGGTTGGGCTGACAGTAGCTATCAGACAGTTCGTACAGCTTATGCCCGGTTCCGTAGCCCAGAAATATGAACTGGTATTGGCATCCACTGCTGCAGTCAGGGTTAAACTTTGAGCCCCGTGACCAACATATATCGTATTCGGGTTTCCTCCGGGAGTAATTGTAATAGATGGATTAACAGTTATGCTTACCACAGGCGAAGGATTAACAGTTATCGTAACCGAACTGGTAGAACTGCAAGAACCATTTGAAACGCTTACAGTATAGGTCGTAGTGGTCAAAGGTGACGCAGTTGGGGCAGCAATCAGATAATTATTTAGGCCTGTTAAAGGAGACCATACGTAGCTTGTGCCTCCGCTCGCAGTTATATTGACAGCAGTACTTGCACAAATTGTCGCATTGGTTCCTGCTACTGCTACCGGAACTGGATTTACTGTTATTGTTACATTTGAAGCTGCTGAACAGCCGTTGGAATTTGTTCCTGTCACTGTGTAAGTAGTTGTGTAAGAAGGAATGATAGGTATTCCATCAACAGCCCTGCCACTCCAATTATAAGTTACTGCTCCTCCCCCTGTTAAAGTAACAGGGCTACCTTCACAAATGGTTGTTGAACTTGCGTTAGCTATTACAACAGGAGCCGGATTAACCACAACCGCGATCGTGGACATGGCAAAACATCCATTCGTATTGGTCCCGGTTACTGTATAGGTATTGGTAACAGAAGGGGAGAAAGCAATGCCATCAGTGGCTCCACCAGTCCAGACATAACTTAAAGCACCTCCACCTGATAAGATTACGCTTTGTCCATAACATAGTGCTGAAGAAGAAGCTGAAGCCGTCACAATAGGCAATGGATTTACTATTATTGCAACAACAGAGGAGCCAGTGCATCCATTTGCGTCAGTTCCGGTAACGGAATAGGTATTGGAAGAGGAAGGCACAAAACTCATTCCATTATTAACTCCTCCTGTCCAAACATAGCTTTGGGCACCACTTCCGTTTAATGTTAAGCTATAACCAGCGCAGACCGAACTTGCAGATGTATTGGCAATTACAGTAGGTAAAGGGTTAACAGTTATTGCAATTGCAGAGGAGGCAGTACATCCATTTGCATCAGTTCCGGTTACTGTATATGTACCCGATGCAGAAGGAGTAAATGCAACCCCATCAGAAACTCCCCCAGACCATACATAAGATTGCACTCCGCTTCCAGTTAATATAATGCTCGTTCCAAAACAAACAGCAGAAGCAGTCGTATTTGCAACGACTGTTGGTAAAGGGTTAACAGTAACCGTTATAGCCGCTGTTTGACTGCAAGTTAAAGAGGTGCTGACTGTAACGGTATATGTGGTTGTAGTTGTCGGGTCTGCTACAGGATTAGCAATCGAAGCTGAACTTAATCCGGTTGCAGGGCTCCAAGAATAACCAGTTCCTCCGGAAGCCGTTAAATTTGTGCTACCTCCACTACAGATGCTCACATTTGAACCCGCACTTGCTGTAATATCACATGGAATATTATTGGCTAAAGTCAATGCTCCATAAACTGTCAATGGGTTTGCACTTGTTATTGATCCAACGGTCTGATTACCTGTTGGATTTATGCCTCCCAGGTTTTTCCATGTCGAACCGTTCCAGCCAGCTACTCTCATATTCGAGTCATTGGCTGTGACATTACAGCTATTTTGATCCCACGCAAGAGTTACTGACACATTATCAGTCCCTACAGTTCTATTCAATGCCCAGTACTCACAGGTGCTTAGATTTGAAATAGTTGGATCCGTTGAATTTCCATTTGTCTGTGCTGTCTGAAAATATTGTGCAATAAAGGCATCCGTTGCATTTGCAGGAGCCGAAATTGTCAGCGGATGGTAGTCGCCAGTACTGGCATGTCCTATGGGAAATGTGAAAGCTGAATTTCCGACCTTTTGAACCGCTCCATCAACAAAACTTGTTGGTCTTGCATTGCTTACTGTGCAAGCGCTATCCAATTTTAAAACATTTCCACTACCGATAATAATCATTCCTGCTTCGAGGTTCAGTGAGGTGCTGATTTCAAGATTTAGGTTAACAAGTAAATTACCACCGGAATTATTCCATTCCAGATATGTTAAAGGCAAATTATTTATTGAACCTGAGATCGTTTGATTTCCACTCCCATAAAAATTGGCAACTCCCAAGGCAACCTGACCATTATTGGGTGTGTTTACAGTAAGATTTCCTTTGAATGTATTACCGCCATAGCTAATTGTATAAAGTCCTGTTCCCAGTTGATTGAGCGTAATGTCACTGTTAAAAATGTTTTGGCCGGAAGCATACATATTTGGATATACAATTCCGGTATTATTAAATGTAGCTGGTGCGTTATAGGTACTCATTAAAGAATATAATTGAGGGGCCGTAAAATTGACAGTTCCATTAAATTGAGTTGCGTATGATTGCAAAATGGGGGCAGTAAAATTGACAGCTCCATTGAATATTGATGATCCGCCAATTTCAAGGAAACCTGCGCCAGTAATTGTAAGATTTTGAGCCGTATTCCCTTGCTGAATAAATTTGGTTAGATAAAGAGTGGAAATAAAACCTTGAGAGCCAATGGTAATTGTATTGCCAGCTGCAAGGTATGCAGATCCACCACCACCAAAATTAAGGCCATAGCTGTTAGTATTGGTATTGTTAACAACGATATTGCCGTTAAAATAATCATCGTTGTTGTATTCTAACACTATGTAGCCATCTCCTGTTTGAGATAAAGTTGCGTTTGCAAATGTGTTTCCTCCGCTGCTAAAGTCAAAATTGGCACCTGTTTGTGTCAAAGCAATCGGCACAGTGAATGTAGAACCGTGAATAAAAATATCTTCACAAACTGCCGTGATGCTTGCATTAAAAACAGTCGTTCCTAAGTCAAGCTGAGAGCCGCTCGCCTGAATGCTTCCGATTGAAATGGTTGAACCACTGAAAGTCGCACTATAAGTAGTTATAAGCGCATTTCCATTCAAGGTAAGCGAAGCATTGGTAATCGAAAACTCAGCAACTGTCGTATTTCCTGAAATCACAGGATTAAATCCCGTATTTACAACAATTGCCGTGTCCTGTGAACCTGGTATGCCATTAGGCAGCCAGTTTGTTCTTGTCCCCCAGTCCCCGCTGGTAATCCCTGTCCAAGTATATCTGTTTGCCGTAGAGCTTCCGGGAACATTCGCCAGTGTAATTGCCCCATAAGTAGTTAAAGGATTGGAAGTAACTGTTCCCGAAGATTGATTTCCTGTAGTCCCAACATCTCCAAATCCCTGCCATTGGTTGGTCGAGCTATTGTATACAGCCACATCCATATTTGAAACTGTTGGAGTAACATTACAACTATTGGGAGTCCAGCCGATTTTCACAGAAACATTATTTGATCCGGCATTCTGACTCAAAGTCCAATATTCACAAGAGCTGAGATTTGAAACAGTTCCGTCAGTGGCATTTCCGTTTGTTTGTGCAGAATTAAAATACTGCGCTGTAAATACACCATAACCTGAACCAGGTGCAGAAATTGACAGAGGTTGATAGGTACTGGTATTGGCATTTCCAAGGGGGAAAGTAAAATTTGTAAAACCTGTTTCTTTTAATGCCCCATCTATGAAACTGGTTTGACTTCCACCTGTTAACGCAGCGGTATAATCAAGGTTTATTGAATTCCCGCTACTGACAATTATTTTCCCGTTCTGCAAATTCAGGAAGGATTTTACTTCAACAGCCATGTTAATCAATAAATTACCACCCGGTTTATTCAATTGAAAATTATCAACTACAAAACTGTTTGATGATCCGGAAATAATCTGATCGCTACTTCCTGAGAAAACTGAAGCTGGGTTACTATTCGGGTAATAAAAATTACCAAATTTAACAATGCCCCCATTGGGCGTATTTACAGTAATATTTCCATTAAATGTATCCGGATAGAATGTGGCATCGATCCAAAGCCCCGTCCCAAGGTGATTGATAGTAAGGTCATGAAAATTATTAGCTCCTTCCCCTATATTATTATAAGGGCCCGTAATAGAAAGGATAGTAGATGAGTTAAAGAAACTTTTATACAGATATAATATGGGGGCGATGCAATTTACAGTTGCATTAAACGTAGCTCCGCTTACTGTTAATTCTGGGGTATTTAAAATGACGTCTCCATTAAAAATTGCTCCGGTGTAAATAATTAACTGACCGGAACCAATAGTTACGATATTTTGCGGAGTATTACCTTGCTGTATAAATTTGGAAAGATAAAGTGTACCGGAAATACCTTGCGAGCCTGCTGTAATTGTCTTTTCCGGTGCCAAATAAGCAGAGCCGTAATCAAGACCTACAATCAAAGTATAACTATTGGAACTGTTGATAATTATATTTCCGTTAAAATAATCATCATAATTGTATTGTAATTCTAATTCTCCTGAATTTTCCGTAAGGGTGAAGTCATTATTAAATATATTTCCACCACTACTCATATCGTCGTATGGCCCTGCTTTGGTCAAATTGACAAATTGATTGAATGTTGAACCATGAAAAAAAACATCCTCACAGACCGCGGTAATACTTGCGTTAAAAATAGAAGTTCCTAAATCAATTTCACTGCCACCTGCCGGAATCTGAATGCTTCCGCTTGTAATTGTGGAGCCACTGAATGTAGCACTATTGGTTATGGTAAGCGTGTCGTTATTTAAAGAAAGTGTTGCTGAAGTAATAGAAAAATCAAATACTGTAACATTTCCTGAAAGTGAAGGGTTATTTGTCCTGCTTCCAATTGTTACGTGGTCGATTGCAGTTGGAGAACCATTCGGAGCCCAGTTGGTAGGATCTGCCCAAGCTGTGCTTGTTACGCCTATCCAGGTATAATTAGTCTGCGAAAAGGAGTTGAAGCCTGCAATCAGGCAACTCATTATAAGAAGACTACTTATTTTATTCTTTAAATGAGTAGAGATTTCCTGCATACATGGAATTTAAAATGTTCAAAAAAGCAGTCCTCAATCCAAAAAATACACCAACACCAATTCTCTTTGGTAGCAAAACATATCAACTCATTTGTACATAAACTTTTTCGTAAGAACAACCGTTACCCCATCGCGTCCTATAACCTGATAACTACCCCAAAGCGGAACGCCCGCAGTATAGGATCCAATGGTTAGTGAAAGCGTATTAAGCCTTTTAGAATAGGCATATCCGGCAGGGAGGCCCGCAGAAATCCCATACAAGAAACTATATCCATTTATCAGGTCAGTTTGCCCGACAGCAGAGCCCAGGAATATGATCACTTTGCTGATATTGGTTGAATCTATTGGGACTTGCACGGTAAACGGGAAGGATTCAGGTAGGATTTTAATGGGTTTTGCTGCAAATACTGCTGTTGACAGAGCAAATGCAATAATCGGGAGTATACTTTTTATCATAAACGTATTGTTTTAAGAAGAACATTCAAGCGTAACCGTAATACCAGCCCTTCTCTTCAACAATCACCGTTCATTCACTGAGCAAGCTAAAATTTATATGTAGAATTTTATTGTTTGAATACCAAATATATTTTCTTTTACGAAACAAGTCAAGAAAAGGTTACAACAAAATAAAATGAATCTTACATCAATGTTCTTGACTAAGTATGTCGAAATTTTAAATCATTCAGCGTTTTACTGTGTAAATCAGACAACATTTATAAAAACCTTACATCAAAATCCGAGAATTGTTAATAATTATTTTACTTTTCTTTTATTAATACTATGTGTTGTTGTGGAAATCAATATCCTTTCATTTTTTTTACATTTTCACTTAAACGATTATTAATTACGATTTCTATTTTAACGGCTCAGTCGCCAGACGAAATCCATTTGAAAAAAGAAAATTGACAATTCCCGCTGTACACTCCTGCGGGCAAAGACTGCTCCTGTCAATATCAGCGGGACTCCCGCAAATCTTATCAGATGGTATGCTGTTTTTTTCATAGCCTTGAAGATTAGTGAATCCGGATACAATTCTCAGGTTACACAATGCAAATGAATAGATAAAAAATCAAATAACCCAAATTTGGGCTAATTATTATTTTCTGATATAGGAAATTTAGTCCTGTGAAATACAATCGGGACAGTAAATACCTTAAACTTCTTGGGAAAAGGATCAAATCAATAAGAGAAGACCAGGAAATATCTCAGGCTCAGTTGGCTTTTGAGTCCGGTGTAAGGATAAATCAGATAGGCAGGATCGAACGTGGTGAAATTAATACCGGAATCAGTACTCTATTGGCCATATCCGAAGCTCTGGATATTCAGATTACTGAATTAGTGAATGTTAAACACAAGAAAAAGTGATTTTTAAAATGGCTTTCTCCTTTTATCAATCGAATAAACATTTTTCTTTCAATCTTTTCCACGATTACACAGAAACCAAACAAATTGCATCTGTGCATGATAAGATTGTAATTGATCTCTGACCTTTTCCCTTTTATAAACCGCTTCAATGATTACAAACGGTATCCCTGAAAACCTTAAAATGTTGAACAGTATAGATTTCATTTATTTGTACTTTAATTGACATCTGAAAAACACAAAATAACCTGTACCCCTTTTGCAATAAATGTATTTCACTGTTTTATGACAACCATTTTTTTAGCTCCAAAAATCCCGTTTGCTCCTTTAAGCACATAAAAATATGCCCCTGGGGCCAATTCATTAGTTGAAACATCTATTTTCTTAAAGGTGTTGTCCACATTAAAACGCTTGATCTCACTGCCTTGTAAGTCATAGAAAATGATTTCACCTCGGTTTACATTTTCGGGTAAAGAAAAAACAATTTGAATTGAACCTTTGGCCGGATTGGGGTAGCCATTTAACTCATAACTACCTTGACCCGCTTTTATTGGAGCAATGCCGGATAAATTATGGCTTGCGCTGCATTCATCACAGGGCAAAGCACCCGGAAGGCCAAATACTTTTGTGGCATTATTTGGGCTGGATGAATTAGCGGCTATTAATTTCCAGCCACTTGTAGAAAAGTTAATACTTGTGCTGTATGCGGAATCTATATTTAAAAGGGCGTTACCGGCATCGTCATAAACCCCGGCATGAGCAACACCTACTGAATCCGACCAGTTTAACAGATATTCAATATTAGACACGGAAGTATTAAATAGGGAATCACTTACATAACTGACACTCATCGAAATTGCTTTAATAGCAGGCGTAGCAATGCTTTTATAAATCGAATAATTAAGATTATAGATATTAATCAGCGCAGAGCCGGGAGTTTCATTTATTATATAAACATATTTGTACCCTGCTCCTGAAAAATGGTTTAAGTATAAAGCGGTTGTATAGCCCTTGCCAGTTGCGCTATAAGTGTTTTCCAGATTAATTTGAGCATGCGCTAAAAGACCTGTTAAAAGTGCGATCAATACAAAGGTGTTTTTCATTTTGTTTTTTTTAGAATTGTTTAACTATCTCTTTTCAGTCATTTAAAAAGTTAACTCACGTTGATATAAATCACGCAACTGGGGGACCAAACACCGTCATTGTCCTGTACCCTTAATGATACCTGGTAGTTTCCAATAGATGGGAAAATGTAACTTATAAAATTATAAGGCGTAGTGACCTGATAATTCGGAGAAATGGAAAACTGATAATTAATTATTCTCCCTCCAAATTTTGGGTCTCCGGAATAGGATTGATCCGCCTGTATTCTGTATTCCAAAGGATCATACACTGACGTTTTCAGGTAGGTTAAAACGGCTACGGGCGGTATATTCTTAAAAACGATAAGGTTAATATTCGCGCTGGCTGAAAGGCCATACCTGTCAATTGCTTTTAAATTTATACTCTGAAAGCCCACTGTCAATGGATTGAAAATATACCCATTGGAAGGAGTACCGGCGGTATTTTGCAAAATGCCACTGCCAATTATACTTACTGATACCTTTACATCCTTCGGTGATTCATCGTCCGATAACAAATAGTCAAAGTAATAATTCCCCTGGCTTAATTTCAGGGAATCGGTAATAGTTACCTGATAAGCATAAAGGGGATTAAAATTATTATCGTCCCTTCTTACCTGAAGCTCGGGAGCCGTGTTAAGATTAGCATTAAAGTCCTGCCTTGTATCACAGCTGTAAAGAAGCATAACAGCAAAAAGTAACCATACGTTTCTCATTTATTTGGCTTTTATCAATTTTATTGTCCCAATGACCTGCCGGTTTTCTAATTTTAAAAAATAGATGCCATCCGGCCACGCTTCGGTATTTATCGTTTGGCTGCTTACTAAAATTTTGCTGTAAATAGTTTGCCCCAAAACGTTCATTATGCTGAGCTTAAAGTTTTCACTTGCACTACCGCTTTCAGTGGTAAGACTCTCTTTAAAAGGATTTGGAAAAATCCTTACCCCGATGGCTGCAAACAGCTCATTTATCCCTGCAAAAGCCCCTACATAGATATAGGCAGGCTTGGTTAAGGTATCTGTGCAACCGTTAACGTCTGTAGTTATCAAAAAAACCGTGTATAAACCCGGAGCATTGTAATAGTGCCAGGGACTTGTATCTGTAGAAACTGAATTGTCGCCAAAATCCCAATAGTAAGTAACCCCGCCAACGGATGTATTTAAAAACTGCGTGGCATCCCCCGGATTAAGGATTGTTTTGGTTGCGTTAAAAACTGATGTCGGCATTGTGGGAATGACAATGAGCTTTTCCAAAGGAGAAATACATCCGTTCACCCCGACGGAGCCCGTAAATATGGTATCGTTTAGCAGAATATTGCTTATCAAAAATGGGTTGCCGGAGTAGATGAAAGTGCTTTTTGAATTATACCAGTCGATACTTGCACTTACAGGATAGGTAACTGTCAGTACAACATTGGAGCCCCTGCAATACCCAACCTTTAAATCCGACTGTGGCATCTGAGAGCTGTCCCTTGCTACATTAAAAATGTATGTGGCTTCAGTTGACACGCAACCTGTGCTTTGTACCTGAAACAGACTTATGGTATCAGTTATATGGATATTCGGTATAGTAAAATTATTGCCGGTGTATACAAGCGCATTTTTTGTATTGTACCATTTTATCACGCTGCCCGTAGCATTGGTAACATTAAATACAGGAGAAGTGCCATAGCAATACAAAGGCTTTAGATTAATCAGAGGCGCTATGGCACTATCCTTTGCTACATTTATGATATATGTGGTATCGGTTGAAGTACATCCCGAAGGTTCAATCTGGTAAAGGCTTAATGTATCGGGAAAGTATAGGTTATGAAGGGTATCATTGCCTCCTGTATGAATCAAAGTGTTTTTTGTGTTTAGCCAGCGAACTATATTCCCCGTCCCATTTACGACATTTATTATGGGTGAAGTCCCATAACAATACTCCGGACTTAAATTAATCAATGGCGCTATCACGCTATCCCTGGCTACATTTAAGATAAACTTTTCCCACGCAGACACACATCCGTATTTTGTCTGCTGAATCACCTCGATACTATCCTTACTCTGTAAATTTGAAATCGTGAACGTATTACCCGCTATGGGCCAATTGATGCCATGCTGCCAGACAACTATACTTCCCGGCAACTGATTTGTTAAACTTAAAGTCGGACTTGTGCCGTAACAGTAAAAAGCAGGTTGTGTCATGGCTGGTATAGCAGCAGTATCAAAAGAGGCCGTTTTAATTTCCCTACGGCTTTCACAGATTATGGGGCCCAGGTTTAAAGAAGGAGCATAAACACTGTCAATTGTCGAAACATAAAATGTTTGATTGCTTTTGAAATTTGGAACCGACAGGGTATCTCCCGTATGTATTATTTTTGTGCTGGTTGAATCATACCATCTGGTAATTCCTGTCACACCACTCATACCGGCGGTGTCCGTTTGGGCAATTAAAGTCAAAGTCTTGCCCTTACATACCACCGTATCCCCTGAAATAATTGGAGACTTGGGCGAAGGAATCGGATATAAATTAAAGCCAAAACGCGTACTGCCGCAATACCCGTTATTTTGATCTACATATAACGCCGTAGTAGAGAGTACATTGGTGCTGGTAGTATAAGAAGTTCCTGTGAAGAAGGCCGGGCCGGTTGCGGAATTATACCAATTGTATGAGTAGCCCGGAATTGGGTTTTGTACATTGACTGTTGCCAGGGCATTTTTACAGCAAAGAAGCAAGTTGAAGGAACCCACATCCGGCACAGATGGAGGAGGCGGATTTTGACAAAGTATCACCGTCCACTGATCCGTAGTTACAGCGGTTGTGTTGATATTATTGGCCGTCTTGTTCCCTGAAGCATTGCTAAAGGAGCTGCCCGACAAAAGCAGCACACTATTGTATAATTCCACATCAGAGAGCAGGTCATCTTTACTTCCTCCGTAGCAATAGTCCACACTTCTGGTCATTGTGGCGGGATCAATGCTTAAAATCCAATAATCCTGCCCGCCTATGCCAGCCGTTGTTTTGTCGAACCCAACTCCGCTGTTTACGTTTGTCCCCAATATGAAATTGGTTCCATCCATTATTACATCCGCCACTGTTACAGAAGCATTAGCACCAAAGGCATAATCTGCTACCGGGATATTCGCCGTAGAGAGTTTGACAATCCAGCAATCCATTTGCCCGGAAAGGGTTCTCGCAGGGGCTGTACGGATGTAAAATGCACCGCCAGAGCATGTGCCGTAATAATTGACTGTATTTGTTGGCAGTGGTACATGCTGCATAAATAGATAAACATAGTTATTATAATAAATCATCTTTGCGGCCTGAGAGTAACCATAATCACTCCCATAGCTTTGCGTCCCTTGATTTACATCAAGCGCAGAAAACAGAACCGTCCTGGCGTAAGAGAAAACATTTGTTGAATTATCACCACACCCTGCCCGGTTATAAGTTTGTTCCAACGTATAAGAAAATATTATATTCCCATTGGGCAGTTCCAAAACTTTACCCGCTGTCCCATTGTAAATGGTGGTATAGGAAATATATTGCCCCGGCACAGCCGTCTGTAATGAGCCCAGGATTGGTATAGCCGTTACATAATTAAACGAAGTATCCAGGCGCATATAGCCTATGAAATTCTGTAGAAAATAATTGGTTCCGTCAGGGCCAGCGTAACTGGAAAAGTTGCCATAAATAATATATTGATTAGTAGAGAGCAGTTTAAAATCTGTTATCTGTTCTATTTGCGTATTACTATAGCTGGAGCCGAAGGATACGTCCGTACATACCTGATTCTGATTTATAATGTTTCCCGAAAAATCAATTTCGACAATCCAAACACTCCTGCTGCTATTTATAAGTGCCCCCGGATATGGATTGGTACAGCTTGCCGTGATGGTCTTATTGCCATCATTGCCACTCCAGGATATGCCTATTAATAAAAAGCTGCTCGATCGGGGTATTACCTTATATAATATGTCATTTTGGGAACCACCATAAGCATTGCTCCACAGCTTATTTCCGTTTTTATCATATTCTATAACTGAATAATCTGACCCGCCGTATTGTACCGATAAATCATATGGTGGAGAAGAGGTAGTATAAGTGTTTGTATTAATATTCCCAAAAACAAATATGTCTCCCAGTGTATCGCGGAAAGTAAAAATGGCCCCATCATTATTGACTCCTCCAAATGTCATATCGTTAATCTTGCTTATGGTTTGGGCCGGTGCAACTATCGTTACAACGGCCACAATTGCAGTACAGATTATTTTTCTCATTTTTTTATTTTATAAAAACAGCCGTAAACCCCCATTCCCGTAATACCTGAACGAACCAAAGTTTGAACCGTTATCCCAGAGCTCTTTAAACTCAATAAGCAAGGCCACTTTCTTTAAAACATAGATTTCTACATTTGCATCCAGCAGTAGGCCATAAGAAAACGTATTTGTTTTATTGTTTAACACTTCATTTGAAGAATTTTCTTCTCCTGCCAATATTCCATACCCCAGGTTGAAAAACAAAGCGTCATGTATTTTATATACCGTATGATTTAGCTCAATCAGCAGGTAATTGGTATTGTAACTTGTTAGGTTTATTTTCCCAAATTCATAGCTGAGAGTGACCCTAACGATCAGCTTTTCACTTTCGTAATAAGCAGACCCAAAACTATATTGCTGTCCATAAAGGTTTTTTCCTGTGCTTACATCAAATGCCCGGAACCCTTCAATATGGCGCAGATTTATTTTTGCTTCATCCACCACCGTATCACTTGCACTTTGAGCGAATGCACCCGTTGAAATCAGAAGTAAAATGTAAAGTACTGTCTTCATAAGCCCTTCCTATTATTGATCTGTAGTATTTTCATCTGACCCCGTTTCCTGCCCCTTTTCTTTCGAGGGCTCATGGCCCACACCATCCTTGTCAATCAATAATCCCTTTTTTGTATGCGGCTCCTTATCGTATATATCAGGGATGCCGTCATTGTCGGAATCAATCAAACAGCCATGAGAATCTACCTTTGCACCTTTTGGCGTGTCAGGGCATCTATCCAGAAAATCCTTTACCCCATCCCCATCTGAATCTGCCTGTTCCAAAGCCTTAAAATCTACGTCCTTATACAGAGGGTCTTCCGCTGACCTTTGAGCTTTTCCAAAATAGAAACTCAATCCCACATTATTAAAAAGTAAAAACGTAGCTTCTTTAGAAGTATTTGTATTGTCCAGCTTTGCACCCATTGGCACAAAAAATGTTGTGCTTAGGGTAGCGAAAAATGTTTTAGCCAGTTGCAAGTGTACAGCGGCAGATAAACTGGCAAGAAGGCTATGGAAATTCCCTTCATTGGTTTGAAATGCGTAATCCCTGCTTACTTTCATGGCTGAGAAAAGGTTGTTGTAGCTCTGTGGTTGGTTTCTGATCGTGCCATCACTCCAGTAATAATACGGCTGACCTTGATTATCTAAAAGATCTCTTGAAAGATTATAAAACAAAAGATCCAGACCTGCCCCAATTTCAACGCTGATACGCTTTTTGTAAAAGGGATTTATTGCAAATGAAAGCCCTGGTGAACTGCCTTTAGCTTTAAAATTCCCTGGCGACACGGAATTATTATCATTTTGTCCAAAATTTAGATAGCAGTAATGAGCCGTTAGACTAAAGGCTTTATACTGACTGTATAATCCCGCCTGATAAGAAGGGATATTGTTTGAAGTAAACGGGACTGACCGCTGATTTAAAGCTCCGTAATAGGTTGCGATGCCACATTCCCCTTCTGCCCATAGGTGTAATTCACTCCCTATAAATAAATCTACTGGCCCTTGTGAAAAAACAGACAGGGTTATACACATGAAAAGACAGCTTGCTTTTATTTTCATTTTAATAGGGTAATAAATCCGGTAGTGTTTTCTGACCTTTCTGCCACCGTTGTTTGCAATAGATAATAGTAAGTTCCCTCCGGGCATATCTGTCCTGATGGGGTGTGACCATCCCACGCACTGCTGCCCATAGCTCCTTTGTAAACAAGTAATCCCCAACGATCAAAAATTTCAAGGGTGTACTCTGTGATACATATTCCCTCAATCAGAAAGACATCATTTACCCCGTCACCATTGGGAGTAAAAACATTTGGGACCTTCAGGGCACATTTTATATCCAGCGTTTTATCGGTTGAATCCTTACAACCATTTGCATCTGTTACAATCTGAGAAATAATGTAGTTTCCTGCATTATCATACGCTGTTTTTGGGTTTTCAGCCGTGGAAGTTTTGCCATTTCCAAAATCCCAGGCCCAGAGGATCGCTCCTTTACTACTGTCAATTATTGTTATAGGTGAATTTTCAAAAAGGTTGGCGTATGAAAGAGAAAAGCCTGCTTTGGGGCCAGGTGAAACCGTGATAGCTTTACTAAAATTATTGGAAGCGCAGCCCGTAGCAGTATCAGTGATAGTTAAAAAAATCTTTTTAGTACCTGAACCTGTAAACTCAACATTTACTTTTGCTTTTGTTGAATCGCCCTGAAAACTGCCACCACTGGACGACCACAAATAAACGTAACTGCCAAGATTATCTGTTAGGGCTGAGAAATTACCCGCAGCCTGCTTACAAAGCAGGCTTGGCCCTTCAAGAGAATCAACAACCGGAATGAAATTTATAAGCGCATAAGGCTTACTGCTAAAATTATTCCACCCTGTACGCTTAACAGCCTGATAGCTATTGATGTTTGAAAAAATTCCATTTTTAATATTGTTCCACTTATTCCCCGTTACGTTCCAATTTCCAATCTCGCTCCAATTACCATCTGATGCCTTTAAATACCCGGTTGTAATATCTGCTCCCGAGTTTCCTCCTGTTCTGTTTATGGTATGATAAAACGCTGTATTGACCTTGCATACATCTGAATCTTTATTGGCGGTATAATATTTATCCAGGTCGGCCTTTTTATTTTGAAACGAACAGACGAAATAATTTTGGGAAGCCGTTGATGGGGAAATTGTAATGGGCCTGAACCGGGCAGTCCCTAAAATCGAACCAAATGGATAATAATAGCTGCTTATGCTATTTGTTTTCCTGAGCAATGCCCCTGTATCCAAAGTCGATACAAACCCCTCCGATGCAAAGGCTATACTTGAAAAAATCGCAGCAGGGTTTGGGTTTTCGATAAACAGCGTGTCCTGATTTATTGCCAGTTCTAAACTATTTAAAGACAAATTATTATAAACAGAAGCGTTTACCTGCATGATCTTTCTCCCACTGCCTTCAATTGCAAGATTATAAAAACTGCTTGCGCTATCTCCTTTTATATATTCTATACCTCCCTTTAAATGAACAAAGCTTGTATCTCTGATAAAATGAGCTGAGTTTACCCAATCACCATAAACATCGTATTCTCCACTTCCCTTTTGTATGCTGGCCGATTGATTATAAAGGGACGAATCAATGACAATTTTCCCGTTATGATCGCTCATGGCGGAGCTGTCATTCATAAACGACCCTTCTACCCTCATTTCTACTCCAGGGTCACAGTGGAATATCTGCCCTTTATTATACCAAAGCTGCGCCCTGGCATCAATGCAGATTATTATCAGTGCAAGTATGATCTTATTCTTCACTTTTCTTTTTGATCTAACAACTTATTTACGAGCCCTGTGAGGGCCGTCACTTGTTTTTCCAAATCGTCTATCTTTTTCGTCTTTTCATTTATTGCTAAAACGCAGGCACTTAAAACCCCCATCAAATCAGAATCAGTTATCCTGTTGTCAAATTCCCCAAATCCAAAACTTGCGTTGAAATCCTGAGCCATGACTCCTATATGCTTAGGTTGCTCCTTATAATGGTTGTATTTACCTTCCGCATCCGGCCTTTGTGCTATATATGACCACTGAGCTACGGGTAGGGAACAGAACTTTGTTAAGATGTCCTGATAATTCAACTCAATTATATTTTCCTTCATATTCCTGTCAGAGATAGAAGTCCAGGAGCCTCCGCCGGGAGCTACTTCCACACCTGCGGTAAATGTATTATTGGAAAAAAATCTGTATCCAAGAGGAAAAATGCCATAAAAAGTAAGGTTCGCCGGAACTGTAAAAGATACATTGTTGGGATTCAAAACTGCCGAGCCAAAGACTGAGTTTACAGCGCATCCACCCCCTAAAATCACGTTATTACCTGTCGTCGCCCCCGTAAGCGTGTTTCCATTACCCATCAGGCAATTATTACCAGCCCCTCCGGTTAAAGTATTACCTGTGCCAAGCACAATTGAATTTGGCGAGCTTATGATATTAGTCATACCGGCTATAAGATTGCCGGAGGTAGTCACACTTATATGGCTACCTAAAACAAAATTGTCAATCCCGCTGATCGCCGAAACATTACTTGGGTCAGTAACTAATACAACATTGTCAGACCCCGCTATGGTAGCGTTTCCAAAAAGCAGATTGCCCGTTCCACTCGTTATAGGGGTAACTGCGCCAACAGGCGTAAGCAGACTGATATTGTAAGCTCCATCATCTATTGTAAAGCAAGTAGTGCCGTTTGTGACAGTACTCATAATATTTTGACCGGACGAATAAAACCCCGTCGCATTATTATTAAATCCTATTGCAGGATTTGCAGCGGTTCCGGCAATAACATTCATGTTACCTGTTGTATTGACAGTAACAAGGGAACCGGCGCATACGCTAAGTAACTCAGTTGGCGTGGTTGTGCCGATACCTACTTTTCCACTCATAAAAGTAAACCCGGCACTTGCTCCTTGAACGGACGTAAAATCCAAATTATTGGTTGCGGTATTACGCCCAATTTTAAAATAGGAAGTGCTGCTGCTATTGTCCCCAATCCGCATATTATCGCTCGATACACCACTTCGTACATCTAAAGATGTGCCAGGAGTAGCCGTTCCAATCCCCACATTACCGCTTACGATCAAGCTTGTTCCTGCCGGGGCTGCATTTGTTCCGGCATAAGTTCCAATGGCCATAGCCCCGTTTACATCTAATAAATTCAAAGGTGTTGGCGTTGCTATCCCGATATTTCCATGAGGAAACAACACTTTATTTATTGTTATGCCGTTTCTGTTCATTTGCAGCCAGTTTGTAGCGGCTGTTTGTGCATCGTTGCCTACGGTGAAAAAGAGATCACCCGTAAGGTCAGCGTATGTAATAAAGTTTTTATTATTTAACCCGGCTCCATCTACTATCATAGTTTGCATCGGATAACCAGTTGCGCTTTCAATCAGGAACCTGGTAAAAATACTTGTGGAAGAGTACAGGTGTAAATTGGCTGTTGGGTTATTTGTTCCAATACCTACATTGCCCCCAACCTGCAAACGCATTCCCTCTATGCTGTTACTTCTAAAAGCTAAATCCTTACTGTCGGTAGTACCTACAAAATTTATAGCCGGGTTGGTTCCGGTATTTCCTAAAAGCCCCCATGAAAGATTGTTCAGGTAGGTATTGTTTATGATGCTTGAAACATTCTGCCATGTACCTGTACCGTTTACATCTGATTGGAGTACTGCTCCGGCAGCGGCTCCCGTCCGTAATGTGATCTGCCCTTGCACATCAACCGCCGTAATAGGCGCAGCTATGCCAAAGCCAACCTGTCCCGTTTTCAGAACCCGCACCCTTTCCGTATTGTTTGTGCGGAGCACTACATCCTGATTGTCCGAAGTACCAACAAAATTTATCGCCGGATTGGTTCCGGTATTGCCCAATAGCCCCCATGAAAGGTTATTGAGAAATGTATTATTAATGATGTTTGAAACATTCTGCCAGGTTCCAGTACCGTTTACGTCTGATTGAAGCACCGCCCCGGCAGTCGCACCAGACCTTAAAGTAATTTGACCCTGCACATCTACCGCCGTAATGGGGACAGTTACCCCAACCCCAACCTGACCACTATTTAAAACCCGCAGCCTTTCTATACTGTCCGTTCTTATTACCAAATCCTGATTATCAATAGTGCCCAGGAAATTGACTGAAGGCGTAGTTCCTTTATTTCCCAAAAGCTCCCATGAAAGGCCGTTCAAATAAGTATTGTTGACAATGTTAGAAACGCTTTGCCAGCTTCCGGTTCCATTTATGTCTGATTGTAATACTGCTCCCACAGCAGCCCCGGTTCTTAAAGTGATCTGCCCCTGAACATCAACCGCCGTAATGGGCGCACTTGTGCCAAACCCCGCCTCTCCGCTTTTTAAAATGCGTAGTCTTTCTACGTTGTTTGTACGCAAGACCAAATCCTGATTGTCAATGGAGCCTAAAAAATTACTCGTAGGACTGGTTCCTGAATTTCCCCTTAGAAGCCATGCGCTTGTGTCAATGGCACTGGTTATTACGCTTTGTATTGTCTGGCCTCCCACATAAAGGGAATCCGCTAAAATCAGTTTACTTGTCAGGTACTTATTTATTATGGTATCGAAATTTGCGCTGGTTCCTGAGTAATATTTTGAAATGATAGTATCTCCTTTAATGACATTACCACTGAAATACTGATTTATGATAGTGTCTGCCTTTATATGCTGGCTTACCAGATAGGTGTTAAAAATGGTGTCGAGTTTTGAAAAATGCGCATTCAGAATATTGAAAATGGCGGTATCACCATAGATGATATTTGTCCTGATGTATTTAGAAATGATGGTGTCAAAATTTGCTGCCTGCCCCTTGATGTAGTTGGTTATTATCGTGTCTGCTTTCAGATATTTAGTGTTTATAAATAGATTTACAAGGGAATCGGTAGAACATAGCCTGACCCAATGATTTGTTTTCTTGTACCAGTAACATTCATCCTGAGTGTTAAATACGATCAGGCCGTGAGCAGGGGTAACGATAGCCGTAGTATGGCTTGAATCCAGCCTTGTCATTAAAAAGCCCTGAGTGGTGCTTTCTAAATCCAGCACAGCGGAGTTGTCCGGAGTGAGTGTTCCAATTGAAACACTTTTGTTCTGAGCCTGCGCCCTCTCCAATATGAAAAGGGAAACAAGCAGCAGTGGAAAGAGGATGGTTCTCATTATAAGTTAAAATTTATCATTTGTTGAACCCCTAAATCCCGTTTGACCTCTATTAGCTTTTCCTGTTGCTGCTCGTCCATTTGACTTGCCTGTTTTAACAGTGCCGAGGATTTTTCTTCATATTCCAATGCCTGCATCTGGTATTGATTTGCCATATCCATCATTTTCATCCGATCTGCCGGAGAGAGCTTTATATTCTTGTCGCTTGTCCCATCCATGTTAATGGCAAGATGTAATTCTTCACTGAGCTGCATGAGCTGATCTGAAATGGCTTTATACTTTAATCCCAATTCAAGTTTCATACGGGTGTCATAGCTGTTCATAGCCGATTGTGCATTAGCTGCCAACATAACTCCGCTACTCAGTTGATCCATTTGGGCGCTCACCGCCGTAGACCCTGCATCATAAGCCGCATCCGAACGGGCATCCAATTGAGCCAACAACCCGGAAAAGGTGCTGTTATATATATCCTGATTGTTGCAATTAAGAAAGCCTGCCTTAATCCTATTTATAATGTCCAGAAATTGTATGGACACAGGGAAGTAATTGGTTTCTTTCAAGCAAAATACCTGATCCAGAATAAGGTTAATGTCGTTTAGCTTCAAATCTTTTATGCCGCCGATGTTTTTCAATCTGTCTTCCGAGGCCTGGATAAAATCTTTCATCTGTACAAACTGCTGAAAGGATTGTTTACCCAACTGGTAATCCTGTTGTAACTGTTTAAACTGCAAAATGGCAGTACTTATCATTTGACTGTTTTGCCCTATTATCACTGAATTCTGCCCCATAAGGCCAGGATCAGTGGTGGCTAACTGAGCAGTTATGGCACATACTTTTAATAGAATAAGTAGCGTAAATAAAATCTTTGCTTTTTTCATTTCAATTTGCTTTTATTGGTACAATAAATAACTGATACCCGTCTTCCAGACTCAGGGATGCTTTCCTTTTCATCAAATCTTTTCCTTCCCGGACAACTGTTTGAGAAACTGAAGTAATCACTCCGCTATTGTCGCCGGGAATTGGAGGGGCATTAATGTCGTTCTTTACTTTATCTACTGTTTCGTCTATTGGAGCCTGGTAATAGATTCCTTCCACCCTGTCATTATCCTGAACTCCTAACGAAAGTGAAAATTCACCGGATGGTGTTTTTACCCGGTTTATTTTTATGTGTACCCTATTACCCTGAAACCCAGCCTGCCCATAAAGGATCGAATTTTTAGGTATGCTGATTGAGGCGAACTCAAAGCTTTCCGTAGCTCTAATCATAACAACCATCCCATTCTCAATTTTCTGATCACCGTAAACCTCCGCCTTGTAAAGAAAAGATGTTGTGCCCGGCTTTTTTTTCTCCGTAGGTGAATTGTTTTCCATCGAAATTGTGCCAAATGGGTTTTTCTGAAGGGCTGAGTTATTATCAATGGCAGCTTCCTTCGGTGCTTCAACGGCTGGAGGTTCTCCTTTCTTTGGATTGAAATAATCCGAGTGGAAATTTAATCGTGTGCTTTCTGTTTCCTTCTGCACCTGCTCCGTATAACTTGCTTTTTGGCTGCTTACATTTTGTCTGCTTTGTAACTGCCCCGCCTTTGATGTCATGCTCGCAGAAGCGCCACTAAAACTCATACCTGCCTTATTTGAAGCCTTTATCGTGTCAGCTTTCCGTGTTAGTTCATTGAAATTCGGTACGACATATTTATTGTCGTCAAATCCCATCTTTTTACGTTCGCTCTCTCTTTCA
>JABDEY010000045.1 GCA_013286805.1 Bacteroidota bacterium
ATCCTACATCAAAAAACCGCAGGTACAATTTTCTGATTTTCAGCTCCTTCAAAAAATGAGCCTCATAAGGGCGAATTAAATACCTTGTTTTCCAAAAATAAAATGCCCGTTCAGAGGAATCAGGGTTTCGCTTACATCCTGTGAATAGAATCAGAATAAAAATAGCCGGGCAAGAGAATTTCAAAATCTATACAATCACAAACTTTGCTCCAAAGCTATGTGAATTAAGCAGGTTTGCATAATTACACTTATATTCGCCCATTAATTCATTCAGATGGCCAACAGAATAATTTCGGCAGCAATTTTCATTATTACTCTTTTTATAGATGTAAAGGCCTATTCCCAGACCAGGTCCGACTCTGCAAAAATTAACTGGAAAAGCCCCCGTGAAAATTACGATTATAAATATGCGTATCATGGCAAAGGAATCTATTACATCCACGGAGAACCTGTAGCCCGGAAAGATTACGATTTTTACATACATAAGTGTGACAGTATCTCAAAAGCAAATGGTCACGCAACTATTTTTTTATCAGGTGTGCCGGAAGCAGATATCATTTCAGAAGGCGCTTATTATGGAACAAATTCCGGCTTTATCAGTGCGGGACTGAGTTTCACAATGCCTTTTAGTTTCTTCTTAAAAGATTCTGCTGCCGCTCATTTTAAGAATTTCAGCCTGAACTGGAAAGTACTTTTGGGTATAAACGGAACGGAGTACTTCTATTTTCACACCAATGGAGAGAGTGCCATTATATCAAAAATACCACTGGGAAATGGGCAATCATCCAATGGAAATACGATAGGAATTGACATCTTAACTATTTTTGTTTTGACTTTGCCGGAAGGCATCAGTTACACTTTTCCATTTAAGAATTGGCGCCTCAGCGCGTTTGTTAATCCATTGGGCGGAGATTACTGGAAGGATGCTAAAATAAATTATAAAACAGGAGCATCAACGTTTGATTTTGGAATTAAACCAGGTTTTGTTACCCATTCGAAAATGACGGTAGGATTTATGTTAGGATACAGAATGCTATATGCAGATGGCTACAACAGAGGCTTTGAAGGAGGCCTGAGTCTTGGCTGGCAATTATATTAAGCCCATTCCCGGGCGACATCCAGACATGAACATATCCGCAACACGGACAATTGATTTAGTATGAATTCTAACCCCTGTGTACAAAATAAACGCTATTTAATTCTTGCCCTGATTTCATTTTGCCTTGTTTGCCTGAGGCAGGTATCGCTCGGACAGACCCATGAAGGATGGTATAGGCGTGGTGTGGAGCATGTGAAGGCCGGGAATTACAAAGAAGCGCTGGAAGATTTTAACAAATCGATCGAACTAAGCGCGAATGATCACAATGCCTGGTTTAACAGGGGAATTACCAAAGAAAAGCTTGGAGACTTTAACGGAGCCATAGAGGATTACAGTAAAGCCATTGGGCTAAGCCCTTATTTCGAAAGGGCATTTTGTAACCGGGGCATTGCAAAAAGGAAGCTCGGGAATTTCGCAGGAGCCATTCAGGATTACGACAAAGCCATTGAGTTAAAGTCGCACGATGCCAATGCATATTGTAACCGTGGAAACGCAAAAGGCGACCTGGAGCAATACAACGAAGCAATTCTGGATTATACCAAAGCCATTGAACTGAATCCCGATTTTGCGGAAGCCTATAATAACCGCGGAGTGGCCAGACAAAAACAGGGCGACAGCAAAGGCGCTTGCCTGGATTTCAATAAGGCTGTTGAATTTGGAAATAAAAATGCAATGGATTTACTCAGTAAGAATTGTAAATAAAGCAGAGTTCGTGTTTGCAAATAAATAGGGCCTTTGAATTGTTTTTTATCCCGCGCATACGAACTCGCCCTTAAATCCGGAGACTGCTTTGAACATATTTTTTGACACTCTTATACGTTCATTTTGGTGAACCTATGAGCCTCCATAGGTTTATTTCAGCAGACCTATAAAAACACTCCAAAAGAGCTTGCTTACCGAAAGAACAAAAGCGGATATCTGTACTACCATTTTTCCGGCTAAACACCCTATGAATAAAGAAGCGAGGCACCCAAATTCAAAACTTACAACCACCCCGCCTGCCTGTACCACTCAATCGTTTCCCGGATACCTTTATCCAAATCATATTCCGGCTCAAATTTCAAATCATCCCTCAGTGGCTGGATATCACATTTCCAGTTTACGCTTTCCAGTTCCTTCACTTTATCCAGGTTCAAAACAGGTTGTTTGCGGGTGATGTATTTTGTTGACTCCGATAAGACAGCAATCAGACGAACCAACCCAAGGGGCAATTGTATCCGGATTGTTTTCCTGCCCAAAACCTGCTTTATGACAGTACCAAAAATCTGACTGTCATACACATTTCCATCAGAAACAAAATAGCCTTTATTCATTGCCTCCGATTCCATGGCAAGAAATGCAGCTTTGACTGCATCCTTCACATAAACGAAGCTGAGGTATTGTTTTTTGAATCCAACTCCCAGTTCAATGTGCTTGTTGATAAGGGAGAACACAGTAAAAAGGTCTTTCTCCCTGGGGCCATAGACAGCAGTGGGCCGTATGGATATATAAGGGAACCCATTTAATCCGCCTAAATATTTTTCCGCCTCCAGTTTGCTTTTACCATAAGCGGTAACCGGATGAGGAGTGTCAGAAGAAGACACCGGTTTAACATTCAGAGGGTCACCCGGACCATATGCAGCCAGGCTGCTCATGTACATAAATTTCTCAGGCACCCTGTTCAGGCTGATTAAAACTTCAATGAAATTTTTGCTGTACTGGTAATTGGAAATACGATACCCCTTTAGGTCAAATGCTTTTGTGAGTCCTGCGCTGTGAATGACATAATCGAAATGAGGTGCGTCTGATAACTGCCGGCTCAACAAACCAACATCTGAAAAATTAAGTTCCAAAAATTTTATCCTCGAATCAGTCAGGTACTGAACAGAACTTGTTTTCCTGATGCCTGCATAAACCTCATACCCTCTTTTCAGGCCCTCCTCCACTAAAAAACTACCTATGAATCCACTTGCTCCGGTGATGAGTAACTTCTTACCACTCATCTCACAAAGCTAATTCATACATCCGGTATTTTTTATACGGTTCGGCCTTGATATTCAGCATGGCTTTGTTCATCGGCTGGTTGTGTTCAAGTATCCAGGATGCTTCTGCGGTGAGAATTTTTTTCTTTTTTGCGGTTATAATATTGCGTGCATAAAAGCAGGCTTCTATGCCCATTTTACGGTATCCCTCCACTACGCCCAGCGTTATGACCCGGACCTTATTAATCTTCCCTTTGTTCATCAACAATTTGAAGATACCAGTCGGAAGCAGTCTGCCTTTCTTGATTGTAATAAAAATCTGGTTCATGTCCGGTATCGAAAGCGAAAACCCAACTGCTTTTCCATTGTGTTCAGCGATATAGCAAAAGTCAGGATCAAGAATCATTTTCATATCCTTTGCCATAAAATCAAATTCCTCATCCGTCATTGGAACAAAGCCCCAGTTCTTGTCCCAGGCAGAATTATACACCGTCTTGATTTTGTCAACTTCCTTCTTAAAATCTTTCATTTTAACCGTACGAACAGTAATGCCTTTTAGCTTTAACCGGTCTTCCAGTTTATTCACCAGTTCCACCGTGCGGGTTGACAATTCATTTGTATTCAGGTGGTAGGCAATTAAATCCGTCTTTTTCTTAAACCCGTATTTTTCTACATATTCCGGGTAGTATGATTTATTATAAGTCATCATCACTACAGGGGGCAGATTAAAACTATCTACCAGCAATCCACAGGTTTCGTTGGTAGAAAAATTCACAGGGCCAATAACAGAAGTAAGTCCTTCCTTCTTAATCCATGCAGAAGCAGTATCAAAAAGTTTTTCAGCCACTTCATATTCATTGATGACATCGAAGAAACCAAAGAAACCATCCTTAGCTTTGGTATACTCGATATGGTTATTATTTCTTATTGCAGCGATACGGCCTACAACCACAGAATCCTTTACAGCAAGGAATAAATCCAGTTTGGAATGCTTGAAAAACGGATGCTTTTTAGCATCCAGCAAATCTCTCTGAGCAATGAAAAGCTCAGGAACATAACAGGCGTCATTTTTGTAGAGCTGATGAGGGAAGTCAATGAAATCCCGCATCTCATTTGAGGTAGTGACTTTTTTTACGGAGACCATTTTTTAAGCTGTTGTTGTCTGGGTTGATAAAATGTGCAGCTTTTTTGCTGCTTTATTGATTTTTTCAATGGCCGCATCAATCTGAGCTATCGTATGTGTAGCCATCAGCGAGAACCGGATCAGGGAAGAATCGCTTTTAACAGCCGGCGACACCACTGCATTTACAAATAAACCATCCTCCAGCAACATCCGGGTGAGTTTAAATGTTTTCTCATCGTCTCTGATGTAAATGGGGATAATCGGACTTTGGGTCTTGCCTGTTTCAAATCCAAGCTCCTTCAGGCGTTTCATGGCATAATGCGTGTTCTTCCATAATTGTTCAATTCGCTGAGGCTCTTCTTGAATAATTTTCAATGCTGCAAAGGCACTGGCCGCATTGGCAGGAGAAATGCTGGCGCTGAAAATCAATGACCGGGAATTATGTTTGATGAAATTGATCAGAGATTCATCACCTGCAATAAACCCTCCGATACTTGCAAGAGATTTGCTAAAGGTTCCCATAATGATGTCCACCTGATCGCTTAATCCGAAATGAGCAGCGGCCCCCGCTCCGTTTTTTCCTAAAACTCCAATGGAATGCGCTTCATCCAGCATAATGCTGGCGCCATATTTTTGAGCCGTTTTTACAATATCCGGCAGGTTAATCACATCCCCTTCCATGCTGAAAATGCCCTCAATCACGATCAGCTTGATTTTGTCTGCCGGAAGCGTGCTTAATTCTTTCTCAAGCGATTGAATATCATTGTGTTTAAACTTAATCACTTTTGAAAAAGACAGCCTGCATCCATCTATAATGGAAGCATGATCACATTCATCAATCAGCAGATAATCTGTTCTTCCTGCAAGTGCAGAAACAGTTCCAAGGTTAGCCTGAAATCCGGTGCTGAAAACAATAGCGGCTTCCTTGCCTAAATAGTCTGCCAGTGCCTTTTCCAACTGTATATGTAAATCGATCGTTCCATTTAAAAATCGTGAACCGGCACAACCAGTTCCATACTTGTTGACAGCATTTATGGATGCCTCCTTAATTTGGGGATGATTTGTTAATCCCAGGTAGCTGTTTGAGCCAAACATCAGAACTTTTTTTCCGCCAACTACTACTTCGGTATCCTGGGCAGACTCTATGGGGTTAAAATACGGGTAATACCCTCTCTTTTTTATTTCCTGAGGGGCAATATAGGCCTGCATCTTTTTCTGTAATGGGGTCATCTTCAATAAAGATATACGAAAGCAGGTTATCGCTTCCGGCAAACTTCAAACAAATATAAAAATAAAAAAAGGTGGAGCGAATTTTACATCTGCCCCACCTTTAATCTTTGAACCTGAATTATGCTTTTTTTACATTCGTAGCATTCGGTCCTTTCTTACCTTCTGTAACTTCATACGTTACAGTATCACCTTCGCGAATATGATCTTGTAATCCGGTTGAATGGACGAATAGTTCTTCACCTGTTGCGTTGTCCTTGATAAATCCAAATCCCTTTGTTTCATTAAAAAATTTAACTGTGCCTGTTTTCATAATAACTGTTTTTTTTGGTTAATAATGGGCAAAGATACTCTTTTAAAAGAACTTGACTAAATTTGAGGGTGAAAATTCCTGTTTTTTGTTTTTTCCTCCTTTCAGCACTTTTGTCAATAGCGCAGGACAAGCTTGTTCTGAGTGGGTCTGTTGATGTGAGCGGATCGAAAGAAAACGGGAAAAACGATTCCATAGGGCTGCGGATAGATAAAAACTACCTTTCCGGAAAATTCAGCAGCTATAAAGCTCCGCTAAAGGATCAGGTTACGCTAAGAGATAAGGCGTTTCCCGCCGGCAATGTGACTCCCGCAGAAAAGTTGTTTAATATGGACGTTTCTCTGAAGAGAAACCGGATTGCTGATTTTACCTATGAAGGCCAGACGATAGAAATTTACCTGGAGCCCGGGAACGATTTAGCCTTAAAATTTAAAGCGGGCAATTTAGCTCAAAGCATTGTATTCTCTGGCAAAGGAGCTGCTGCTAATGAATTTAAGAGGAAATTTGATACAGCCTTTGCTGCTGACTTCAGTTCCGCTCTGATGGAAGAAAAAATGAAAAATCTTGCAGTGGACGAGTTTGAAATGGACATTTTTAACAACCGGAAAAGGGAAAGCGCATTTTATGATTCGTATCCGGACAAAGTCACTCTATCTGCGGATTTTAGAAAATATATGGAAAACCGCATTCGTTACAATTACCTCCGCTTTTTACTTGCCTGGCCCATTGTAAATGCCAATAAAAGCAATGCCATCCTTACGGTTAAACCTTTGCCTTCGGCGATGATGGATGTGTTTGAAAAGATAAACCTGAGTGATGATGCCGCCATGATCTGTGAATCTTACAGGAATTTCCTCACCTATTATGTCACCTATTTCGCTTCTGAAAAAAACGGATTTAACAAATTCACAGATTTCACCACCTCAGCCGAAAAAAAATATGTTGTAGCAAGTGATAGATTGAAAGCTGAGCCCCTGTTATTTTACCTCAGCAACTTTTTATGTGAAATGGGAGAGAAAATAGATCCCGAAACAGTGAAACGCCTTTATGATGAGATTAAAAAAGCGGACAGGTCAGGAGATTATGCAACTGTTGTGAAAGAAAAACTGGGAAAATGGATGCAAACAAAACTGCCAAAAAAGGTGGAAATGAAACAGGATGCTCCCACCACCGGGTTCAAGGCGCTGGGCCTGGACGGTAAAGAAATGAGCATCTCGGACTTTAAAGGAAAAGTCGTTTATGTGGATTTCTGGGCAAGCTGGTGTGGCCCCTGCAGACAACAGTTTCCCTTCAGCAAAATACTCCATGACCGATTCAGTGAACAACAAAAAAAAGGAATTGTATTCCTTTATATTTCCTTTGATAATACCGAAGAAATTTGGAAAAATGCCCTGAAAGAACTCCAGTTGGAAGGCGAGCAGGGGTTATCCACTGGAGGATGGAACTCATTGGCAGCCAAGTATTTCCAATTAAACAGTATTCCCAGGTATTTACTGATTGACAAAAAAGGGAACGTTGTTTTACCTAATGCCAAAAGACCTTCTGATGAAGGAGCATTTCAGGACATTCTGGATTTGCTCGTGGGGAAATAGCCAGTATGTACGGTGGCAGGTTTTTTTGCTTTGGTTTAGAAAAAATAGTATGCTACATTTATTGCCATAAAGAATTCAAAAATCCAGTTTTATGAAGAAGCTATTCCTATTATTTTCTGTTTCAGTCTTGCTGATTACCTCCTGTAAGGACGAAAACGCCGGAAAACAGATTTCAGAATTGCAAAGCCAGGTCAGGCAATTGCAGCATAACGACAGCACTTTAGCGGTAGAGGTGGATAGTTTAAGAATGTTACTTTGCGCTTATATAGCAAGAAATACCAGCATGGCTTCAGAAAAATCATCAGGCAAAATCGCCAAGAAAGCGGAATCCGGTTCCCCTTCAGGAACTGCCACTTCCGCAGCTGATCCTGTTGCTGCTAAACCCCCAATGAGCAAGGCAGAGGCCAATTTTAAAAAAATGCATTCCTGGGAGTGCTCCAAATGCCATAAAGTGGCGGATATTGAGAATAAACCCAAAGCCAAACCCTGTCCCAAGGGCGGAATGCATGACTGGCAATAAGATATACGGAATTAAGGCAGATAATTTGCTTTCCTGCTAACTAATTCCTACCTTCATAAGCCTTAAAAAAATAAACCTATACCATAAACTATATACCAAATGAAAACAAAGTTATGTACTATTCTCAGCATCGCCCTGCTTGGAGCAGGGGCAATGGCACAAAAATCAGAGGTTAAGAAAACGGCAAAAATGGCTGCATCTGCTGTTGCCGATCAGCCAATCAACATGGCCGGAAAGATTCGGTGTTCCTCCGCATCACCTTCCAGGGAATGGGATGTTATGTTTAACAAAATGGTCGATCAGTATAAAAGTGATCTTGCCGCTTCAAGAATTGCCGCATCTAACTATGTTATTCCAATTGTGTTTCATATAATTCACAGCGGACAGGCAGAAGGGACTTATCCGAATCTGGCTCAAAGTTTAATTACCTCACAGGTTTCTATCCTGAATGCAGACTATGCTGGTACAGGATATAGCACAAGTAGCTGGTCTAAGGCTCCGTTTGTATCAGGTGGGCACAATGCGTTTTATGATTATGCCATTGCAAACAGTTTAACCGGACCGGATGCTGCTGGAATAGCCATTGCAAATACCGGAATCAGTTTTTGCCTGGCTACCAAAGATGCTTCAGGCAATACATTGGCTGAACCTGGTATCGACCGCATCAATTGTACTACAAAAGGTTGGACCAATCCCACTGCTTTAACCAGCGCTAATTTTCAAACTTACATTGATGGAACCATTAAACCAGGCAGTATCTGGGATCCAACCAGGTATTTTAATGTATGGCTTACGGATGCAGGTTCCAGTAATCAGATTTTAGGCTATTCCACATTTCCTTCAGGAACTACCTTAGCAGGATTAAGTGGAGGTGGTTCTGGCAATGCAAATGCAACTACTGATGGATGCTGGGTTTTGGCCAGTTCTGTTGGCAGTAACTCAAATGCCCCTTACAATTTAGGCCGCACACTTACACATGAATCAGGGCACTATTTTGGCCTGCGCCATGTATGGGGTGATGGTAATTGCCTGGATGATTATTGTGCAGATACTCCTGGTGCTGCTGCTGCGAATTATTACGGTTCCGGTACTGGTAATACTACCTATACATATCCATACCATAAAGGAACGTGTACCAATACAGGAATGGCCAATCCAACCGATGGAGAATTGTACATGGCATTTATGGATTATTCAGACGACCAGTTCATGATGCTGTTCACCAACGACCAGCTGACACGTATGAAAGCTGCACTGACACAAAGTCCTGACCGTACCGGACTGACTGCTGCTTCTGCTACTTTGTGTACTGCAGCAACTGTTGTTAAGCCTGTTGCTTCCTTTACCTGGGGACCTCTTTCTCCATCAGCAAATTCAGTTACACAATTAACTGACGGAAGTTCAAATATACCTACATCCTGGGCTTGGACTTCTTCACCTACAGCGACTATTACAAGCAGCACATCTCAGAATCCCACCATTACATTCCCTGCAGCAGGGACTTATACGGTATGTGTAACAGCTACAAACTCAGCTGGCAGCAGCTCAACTTGTAACTCTATTGTTGTAACCAAGGCCTCAACTGCATCCGTATGTGATACCATAACGCATATTGGAAAGACGGATACGCTGAGCCTGTACATCGCAAATTCAACTACCTCCTCGCCTGACTCAGGTTATATCGCCGGAAATAATTTTTACGGTGACCTGCAAAAAGCTGAATTTTATCATCAGACTGACTTCCCTGCAGGGTCTGGCCAAATTAAAGGGGCAATCATTTTATTCTTCAGAAGTGGAACTACTGTTGGAACACATGGGACGTCCGCTATGTCTTTGAGTATGCTGAGCAGTGCTGCCGGTGCGCCGGGTGCTTCTTTGGCGTCTCAGTCCTTTACACTTACACAGGTTGGGGCCACTACAGCGGTGCAGGGAGTAAATTATGCAGGAACCCCCGGGTTAGGGTATTCTACTGCTATAATGGTACCATATACGGTCATGTTTCCAAGTCCGGTTAACCTGAGCAGTGACTTTTTCCTTTCGGTTACTTTACCAACTGTAGCAGGAGATACTGCAGCTATTTTTATGGGTGTAATCAATAAAAATACAGCAAATACAGCCTGGGAATTTCAAAGCGGTTCTCCCAACTCCTGGCATGCATTTTCCGAAACTCCTGCATCCTGGGGATTTAATGGGTCGCTGGCCATCCTTCCTTTGTATTGTTCCATTGCAACTTCAGTGGAAAACAGTGTGGATCTGAGTTCTGCCGTAACGATCTTCCCGAACCCTTCTGCAGGTCAGTTTACGCTTAGCCTCAATTTTGAAAAACAGGCAAATGCAACCATTACTGTAACAAATGTACTGGGACAGGTTATCCTTACTGATCTGGAACAGAACATTGTCAATCACTCGATGACGATGGACTTAAGTAAATTCGGCAAAGGGAATTATTTTGTGACCGTCAGATCTGAGAATGGAATCGTCACTAAGAGAATAGTGATCGCGGAGTAAAAATCTGTCAGGTGTTACAGAAACACCAAAGGTGTTAATTAACATTTAATTTTACCAAGAGGCTGCCTGATAAGCAGCCTCTTTTTTTAGTACCTTCGTCGACCGAAACAAGACTGTACCGGCCTAAACAAGAAATACAAAAAATGATCTGTCAAATGAAAAAAACAGTATGTATCCTTATCAGCATTGCCCTGCTTGGAGCAGGTGCCCTGGCGCAAAATTTGTCACCAGCAGGAAAAGTAAAAAAGAATTTGCCTTTGTCGAATACCCCCGCGGTTCAGGCAGGTAATATGACCGGAAAGATCAGATGTGCCTCTCCATCACCTTCTCATGAATGGGATATCATGTTTAACAAAATGGTGGATCAATACAAGAGCGATCTTGCTGCTTCAAGGGTAACTGCATCGAATTACGTTATTCCAATCGTATTCCATATTCTGCATACCGGGCAGGCTGAAGGGACCTACCCTAATATTGCCCAGAGTTTAATCACTTCTCAGATTGCTATTTTGAATGCTGACTATGCCGGTACCGGATATGCAACAAGCAGTTATTCTAAAGCTCCTTTTGTATCCGGAGGACACAATGCTTTTTATGATTATGCGGTCGCGAATAGTTTACCTGCTCCGGATAACAATGGAGTGGTTATCGTGAATACCGGTATCAGCTTTTGTCCGGCGATCAAGAATCCTTCAGGAACTGTATTGACTGAACCTGGCATTGACCGCGTGAATTGCACCACAAAAAGCTTTTCAAACCCTACGTCTTTTACAACTACTGCGACCTTTCAGGCATACATGGATGGAACAATTAAACCTGGCACTATCTGGGATCCTACAAAATATTTTAATGTGTGGATTTCCGACGAAAATGCAGGAGTCCAGATTTTAGGCTATTCTTCCTTTCCTTCCGGGACTACTTTATCCGGATTGAGCGGTGGCGGATCTACTTCTGCCAGTGCTTCCACGGACGGCTGCTGGGTACTTGCAAGTTCAGTTGGCAACAGTGGCTCCGGCAATGCACCTTACAATCTGGGCCGTACACTCACGCATGAATCCGGGCACTATTTTGGATTGCGTCACACCTGGGGTGATGGTAATTGCCTGACTGATTATTGCAACGATACTCCCGGAGCTGCTGCTGCGAATTATTATGGATCGGGCTGTACGCCTAAACCCTGCTCAGCATTTACCTATCCTTATCATGCAGGAACCTGTACCACTGAAGCCGGAATGGAAAACACGACTGATGGAGAGATGTACATGGCTTTTATGGATTATTCAGATGACCAGTTTATGATGCTGTTTACCAATGATCAGCTGATACGTATGAAAGCTGCACTGACACAAAGTCCGGACCGTACCGGCCTGACTGCTGCATCCGCCACTTTATGCACTGCCACAACTGTGGTTAAGCCTGTTGCTGCTTTTACCTGGGCTCCGCTCTCCCCTTCAGCAAATGGATCTACTCAATTAACAGATAACAGTTCGAATATACCTACCTCCTGGCTATGGACTTCAACAGGTCCAGGGACAGCCGTATTCTCGAGCTCAACCGCACAGGATCCAACTGTTGTATTTCCGGTTGCCGGTTCTTATACCGTATGTGTAACAGCAACGAATTCAGCAGGCAGTAATTCAGCCTGTAATACGATCACTGTAACAAAAGCATCAACCGTATCCGTCTGTGATACAGTTTCGCATATAGGGACAACAGATACACTTTCCTTATATCCGACAAATACATTAGCCACTACTGCTGACTCAGGTTTTTGGGGAGGTAACAATTCTTTGGGTAACCTTGCTGCGGCGGAGTTTTATAAACAAACTGATTTCCCTGCAGGCTCCGGAGAGATAAAAGGTGCCATTATTTTATTTTTTAAGGATGGGGCGATCGGTACCAAGGGAACTTCTACCATTGCATTTAATATGCTGAACAGCAATGCCGGAGTACCGGGAACATCTGTACTGGCTACCAAGTCTTTTGCCCTTAGTGCGGTTACTGCTATACCTGCCGTTACACATGTAGATTATGCCGGCAACCCTGCATTGGGTTTTGCTTCAGCTATAATTGTTCCGTATACGGTCATGTTCCCCACACCTGTAAGCCTTACAAGTGACTTTTTCCTGTCTTTGACATTTCCGACAACCGCAGGAGATTCTGCAGAAATATTCACGGACACCTATAATCACAATAAAGTGAATACCGGCTGGTTTAATTATGCCAATGGAGTATGGTATCCCTATGATTCTGTCGGCGCCAGATGGTCACTGGCCATCATCCCTTTGTATTGTTCTGTCATTACAAACGTGGAAAACAATGTGGATCTGAGTTCTGCCGTAACAATTTTCCCGAATCCATCTGCCGGACTGTTTACACTCAACCTCAATTTCGAAAAACAGGCAAATGCGACAATTACTGTAAGAAATGTGTTGGGACAGATACTGCTGACGGATCAGGAACAGAACGTTCTCAATCATACAATGACAATGGATTTAGGCAAATACGGAAAAGGGAATTACTTCGTAACTGTCAGATCCGAGAATGGAATCGTCACTAAACGAATAGTGATTGCGGAGTAGAAATCCGCAAAAGAAAATTCTGTTTGCTGTACAGGGTGAGGGCCGTGGTCACATGACCCAATCCATTGCCATGAGCGAGATAATCCGGCAGGCCGGAATGGAGGTTTGTGCTGTCCTGATAGGAAAAAGTGCGCAAAGGCAAATTCCGGACTTCTACTATGAAAGAATAAATGCCCCTGTAACTGCATACGACAGCCCTAATTTTATTACGGATGTCCGGATGAAAGCGATCCTCAAGTTTCCCACCATCGTAAAAAATTTAGGACTGCTTCCTGCTTTCAGGAAAAGCCTGAAATTAATTGATCAACAACTGAAAGAGCACCAGCCGGACCTGATCATAAATTTTTATGATCCACTGATCGGTTTGTATTATCTGTTTTACAAACCAACCATTCCTGTAGTTTGTGTGGCCCATCAATATTTCTACCATCACCCTGAATTCAGATTTCCCGACAGGGACCTGCTAAGCAGAATAAGCTTAAAGGTTTTTAACAAACTCACTGCCTATGGATCCTCAAAGAAACTGGCGCTCTCCTTCTATCCTTTCAATAACTCTGAAAAGCATTCCATTGTTGTCATTCCACCTTTAATCAGGGAAGCAGTTTACCGGCAAAAATCCACAGAGGGAACTTATATGCTGGTTTATCTGGTGAATTGCGGATATCTCGAAGACATTCATGCCTGGCACATGAATAACCCGACGATAGAGATGCATTGTTTCTCAGACAGGAAAAGCGGAACGGACGTGGAACAAATTCATGAAAATTTATTTTATCATGCACTCGACGACCGGAAATTTCTCGAGATGATGGGCAATTGCCGGGGGATTGTCTGTACTGCAGGTTTCGAAACAGTTTGCGAGGCACTCTACCTGGGTAAACCGGTTTTTACTGTTCCGGTAGAAGGGCAATACGAACAATTCTGCAATTCCAGAGATGCCTTTAAAGCCGGAGCCGGAATTTATGATAAGAAGTTTGACATTACACGTTTCCTGAATTACCTTGCAGCTGACCGGAACACAAGCGAAAAATTCCGGGATTGGGCAAAGCGTTCTTCGGAAAAAACAATGGAGCAGATTCTACTATTGCTGTAGTACGATCCGCTTTGATAAGGTTCCTTCAGCTGTCTGCAGCTGAAGTACATAAATACCATTGGCATATCCTTCCATATTAATCAGCCTTGTGTACAGATTTACCTGAGCCGCTTTATCGGAGAATACCACCTGTCCCATCACATTCACCAGCCTGATATACATATCCTGTTTCACTGCAGAACTGATTTCAAAGGTAAAATCACCGGATGTAGGATTCGGCCAGGCATTCAATGATAAAGCCGAACCATCCTGACCCAGAGCAGAAAGTCCTAAAGGAATATTCACTTTTATCAGAACTGTATCACAGGTATTGCATCCATTCGCATCTGTAACACAAATCTGGTATGTGCCATGCGCCTTATTACTGATCGTCTGGCCTGTAGCTCCTCCGGTCCATAAATAGGTATAAGGACCAGTTCCTCCTGCCGGAGTCGCAGTGGCACTTCCGTCAGAACAAGCATTACAGCTTGCGCTCACACGGGTTTTGTTAATGGTCAGCGTATTGGGTTGAGTCACCGTGACAGTACCAATCAAACTACAGTTATTCTTATCCGTAACCGTTACGGTATAGGTGCCAGCCTTGACATTGAAGGCCGTATCAGTGGTCTGAACCGGGGTGGTATTCCAGGCATACGTAAAGGGACTGGTTCCTCCGGCCAGATTAACGGAAGCCTTTCCATTGGTCGTTCCAAAACAACTGGTTCCTTTTTCAGCCAATGTGAGTGAGCCCGGAGCTATGGATCCAACCTGAACTGTAGCTGTTTGTTCACAGCCGGAAAAGTCGGAAACGGTTACAGTGTACTTACCTGAATCAAGGGCAGTAGCAGTCAGATTCGACTGAACCGGATTCGTTGACCAGGTATAATAATAAGGACTCAGTCCTCCGCTGGACGTCGCAGTAGCTGAACCGGTCTTCCCGCCACAGGCAGTATTATTGACAACAGGTGCAATTGTAATAGCCCCGGTGGCGTTAATGATATCCGTGAAGGCGGCTGTACAACCATTTTTGTCAGTAACTGTTACCTTATAGGTACCGGAAGTAAGATCTGCGACTGTCTGCGTTGAATCTGAATTATTCCACTTAAAACTGTATCCTTCTGCTCCGCCTACTGCTGAAATGCTATCCTTTCCATTAGCGGATCCATTGCAGGTTGGACTTGAATGAGTGAATGTGGCTGTGATTGCAGCGGACTGCCCGACAACTACAGCAGCTGTAGCAGGACATGAATTTTCATCCTTTACAGTCACGGTATAGGTTCCGGCTGTCAGGTTGCTGATAACAGAAGTATTCTGTGTGTTTGACCAGGAATAAAGATAATTACCTGCACCGCCGCTTGCGACTGCAGAAGCCGCTCCTGCAGACCCTCCGTTGCACAAATTAGCAGTAGCGGAAGTTGCCAGTACCAACGGAGTGGGCTGAATCAGGTTAAAGCTGGCAAAAGCAGGGCAAGCATTCGCATCGGTAACCATCACCGTATAATTACCTGCAGGAATATTGTCTATCTGAGAGCCAGTACCTCCTCCATTGCTCCAGGAATAAGTATAAGCACCTGTCCCTCCGGTTGGAGTTGCAAGTAATGCTCCTGTGCTTGCTCCAAAACAATGCGGATAATTAGGAGTAAGACTAACCGAAGGCCCGTTTGTGTTACCTATAATTACAGAAGTGCTGACCGTACATCCTTTGCTGTCAGTCACTTTCAGGCTGTAAGCACCAGCTCCAACACTGCTTAAGTTGGCAGTAGTGGCGCCATTACTCCAGGAATAGGTATAACCGGGCGTCCCACCGCCGGCAGTGATATTCACCGAACCTGTAGTACTTCCGCAGGTAGTATTCGTAAGGCCTGAAGCAGCCGCCACGATAGGTGCTGTTTTCTTCACTGAATCGGAGACTACATCAATACAACCATTCACATCACTGACAGATACAAAGTATAAACCCGTTTTTAATCCCGTAACCGCGGATGCTGTTTGTATAGGACTGGTACTCCAATGGTAAATATATTGTCCCGTGCCCCCGCTTCCGGATGCCGATACGGTGCCATCGTTTCCTCCGTTACAGGAAGGAGGTGTTGCGCTTACATTGACTGTCAGAGCCGCGGGTTCTGTAATCGTTCCGGAGGCCGTATTCGTGCAGGAATTGATATCCGTAACTGTAACCGTATATCCGCCGGCGACCAGACCACCTGCAGTTGCTGATTTATCCGAATTGGTCCATAGATAAGTATAGCCCGGGGACCCACCGGTAACCATTGCTGTCAGGCTTCCATTTGAACCTCCTTTGCAACTTACCTCTGTTGTTGTAAAAGTAATCCCCAGAACCGCCGGCTGGGTAATCGTAACGACAGTTGTCACTGAGCAAGTATTCGCATCCGTAACCGTCAGCGTATAACCAGCTGCAGCAACACTGCCACTAACAGAGGTTGTACTTCCACTGCTCCAATTGTAAACATAGGTTGGTACCCCTCCGCTTACAGTGACGTAAGCCGAACCATTACCCGAAAAACAGGCCGCTCCGGTTTGGGTAGATGCAACAAGTATAGCAGAAGGTTGCGTAATGGTCACATTGGATATGGATTTACAATTAGCGGCATCCGTAACTGTCACGACATACGTGCCGGCAGCCAACCCGGAAGCTGTGGCACCTGAGGTTCCATTGCTCCAGGAATAGCTCAGCGTCCCTGACCCACCTGTAGCAGAAGCAATCGCACTTCCGCTACTTAAACCATAACAATTTTCATTCACCACCGTACCGGTTGCGGAAACTGTAGCTGCTCCTGCGTTATTCAGAACAGCCGCGGTGCTTGCACTGCAACCCTTACTGTCCGTTACCGTAACATTGAAAACACCCGCAGACTGCGCATTTAAAGTTGCAGCAGTTGCCCCTGTACTCCAGGAATACATATAAGGAGCGATGCCACCCGTTGGTGCAACACTTATGGATCCGTTTACGCTTCCACAAGACGCCACGCTGGAAGTGATAGCGGGAGTGATCTGCGAACCTGTCGCCGTGAGCACATCCACTGCAGTACCCGTGCATCCATAACTGTCTGTTATCGTAACTGTGTAGGATCCTGCCATCAGCCCGGAAACGGTCTGGGTGGTCTGAACAGGGTTACTGGACCATGCATAGGAATAAGGAGAAGTACCTCCTGCCGGAGTAACCATTCCCACTCCATTCGCACCACCAAAACAGGTAACTGCAACACTGGAGGTAACTCCGCCAACAACCCCTGGCTGGGTGATCGTCACGGCACTTGTTACCGGACAGCTAAGCGCGTCAGTTACTGTTAATGTATAAGGTCCTGCCACGAGACCAGTGATGGTTGTTCCTGTGGATGTGTTACTCCAGGAATAGGTATAGGAAGGTGTCCCTCCGCTTACGGAAGCTGAAGCGGTTCCATTGGACAAACCGTTACAAGTAACATTTCCTGCAGTTGTTTTAATACTGATTGCTGTTGGTTGAGTAATCGATGTATTGGCCACAAATACACAACCATTCTGGTCCGTAACTGTAACACTATAATTCCCGGCTTTCAGATTGGTTGCCGTAGCACCGGTTTGCGAAGGAGCTGAGTTCCAAAGATAAGTATAGGCTGTTGCTCCACCAGTAACCAAAGCAGCTGCCTGTCCGGTAGAAGCACCATTGCAGGAAACATTGGTTGGAGTAATGGTAGCCGCCAACGTACTGCTGTTGTTTACGGTTGTCACGGCAGTAATGGTGCAACCGCTTGCATCCGATACAGTTACTGTATAGGTTGCGGCACCCAGACCGGTGGCCATAGGCGCATTCTGAGGTGGTGTGGTAGACCAGGTATATCCGTATGGAAAAGAGCCTCCGCCCACATTCACATCTGCTGTTCCTGAATTACCTGTACAGCCTGTAGCTGTAACAGAAGTAGTCGTATTCAGGCCGGAAGCAGGCTGATTAATAGTGATCGAATTAATGGCCACACATCCGTGTTTGTCAAGAATGGTAACAGTATAGGTTCCTGCCGTCAGACCAGAAGCAATTGAACTTGTTTGTGCAGGCGTAGCTGACCAGTTATAGGTATAAGGCGTTGTACCTCCGGTTCCTGTAACCGTTGCGGTTCCGTTCGAGCCCGGATTACAGGTAACATCCGTTTCCGTAAGGTTGGCTATTAAATTAATTGGCTGACCAACAACTGTACTTCTGATTGATGCACAGGAATTAGCATCCGTCACTGTAAGGGTATACGTTCCCGGCATTAAACCCGACACAGCACTCGTAGTTCCTGTAAGTCCGGATGACCAGGCATAATTGTAAGAAGGTGTCCCCCCGGAAACAACCGCAGTAATGGAACCATTGCTTCCTCCGAAGCAACTTATATTTGCAGTAATCAGGGAAGGCGATAAACTATCGGGGCGTGTGATCAGCGCAGATGAAGAAATAGCACAGCCGTTTGCATCTGTAACAGTAACGCTGTATATGCCTGCACTCAGATTACCTGCGGTCTGGCCTGTAGCGGCATTTGACCATAAAAAGGCATAAGGGCTTTGTCCCCCGCCCGGAGTAGCAACAGCACTTCCATTCTTTGCTGCATAACAGGTAAGGTTTGTACCCACAATCCCTGCAGTTACTCCGGCAGAATTTGCAACACTCTTCCATTGTGTTGCAGTACAGGTATTCGCATCTGTAACTGTAACCTCATAATTTCCGGCAACTACATTTGCATCTGTGGCACCTGTTGCACCATTGCTCCAGGAATACGCAAAGGGAGGGGTACCACCGCTCGAAATGCTGACACTGGCAGAACCCGTAGCACTGCTGCAGGAAGCAGGCGTACTGGAAGTCTGGATAACAAGAGGTACAGGCTGTTGAATGGTATCTGTTGTACTCAGGATACAGCCATTTTTATCCGTGACCATAACAGAATAAATCCCGGCAGCAAGGCCAAAAGCGGTAGACGTATTTTGAACAGGTGAAGAGGACCAGGAATACGTATACGCAGGGCTTCCGCCAGTTACAGAAGCACTGGCAGTCCCAAATGATCCTCCGTTGCAGACATTGTTCTGATGTGAACTTGCAATCCTCAACGCAATGGGCTGGGTAATCGTAACACTATTTGTGCTGGTGCATCCTTTTGAATCCTGAATCGTAACCGTATAGGTTCCCGCTTTCAAACCGTTCGCGACCTTGGTAGTCTGAACCGGACTAGTTGACCATGCGTATGCATAGGGGGCAGTACCGCCGGCAGGGGTTGCGAGTGCTGAGCCATTGGATAATCCAAAACACGTAACAGGATTTGGAGCAACAGTTACAGAACACTGACTGAAAACTTCAGCAGATAAAACAAGCAGAGCTAAACCAAGTAGAACCTTTTTCATGGGAAATATATTAGTAATTAATTCGAGTTAACAAATTTCGAATGGCTAATATAGTAAAATTTTGGATTCGGCCAACCAGGGACAGCAGGCTTCTTCTTACGACCCGCAGGCCTCACAGGAGTCCGGATTGTCGAGCGAACAGGTCATTTCTGCTATACGCTGCTGCTCCTCTGCCGATGCTGATACCCTGTCCGCTTCTTCTTTCAGAACCCCCGCATCGACAGTAAATTTAATAGCATCCACAGCCGCCTTTGTACGCAGGTAATACATACCTGTTTTCAGGCCTTTTTCCCAGGCATAGAAGTGCATGGAAGTTAGTTTGGCGAAGTTCGGCTCCTGTATAAACAGGTTCAGCGACTGACTTTGGCAAATGTAGGCACCTCTGTCTGCAGCCATGTCAATAATCGTCTTCATTTTGATCTCCCAGACTGTTTTATACAGGTCTTTTATATT
>JABDEY010000046.1 GCA_013286805.1 Bacteroidota bacterium
ATTACATTCAGACAAAAACTGTTGCATTCTTAAAGGATATGATAGACCGGATTAATATGCTGGACAAAGAACAGCAAAGGGAGATGTATCGTACGATTCTTGGAAATGGGGAGATTTCGAGCAAAGGCGGTGCCGGCCTGGGAATGATCGATATTGCGATTAAATCGGAAAGCCGCTTACAATATGAATTCAAAAAAGTTGATGAGCATTATACATTTTACGTTTTCCAGGTAAGAATACATAACAATTACACCTATTCTAAAAACTAAACCATGACCTCATTAGTTATTGAAGGAACGGATTTAACTCCCAGTATTAATTTTCAGCCGGAAAAGATGGATTTTGAAATATCAGGTGAATCAAGGCCGGAAAATGTCCGCAAATTTTATGAACCCGTAATGGAATGGATTGATAACTATAAACTATTTCTGGAAGCCAATAAACCAAAGCAAGGTGAGAAACTGGTGTTCAAATTCAAGTTCCAGTATTTCAATTCAACTTCCGCAAAATTTCTGACCTCCGTTATTGCCAAACTCGACGCAATCAGGCAGGACTTGCTTCCGGTTGAAATAGAATGGTATTATGATTCACCCGATATAGACATGAAAAATTCGGGCGAAGAATTTTCCAAGATGTTCGCTATGCCTTTTCGCCTATTTTCAATCGAACTCATGTGATCAATCCGAATAATTTTACGTTTGACATTCATCAGAAGATGCGTGAGAATAATGTCCTACTGGCTTTTACAGGCGAGTTTGACATGAAAATCATCAACGCCTTGATTACTTCTGTTAAGCTTAAATTAGTCGAAGTGGAGGAGGCGGCCCGTATACAGAAAAAAGTGTATAATGTAATGGTTGACTGCCTGGAAACTATTTTTCATAGTTACGAAACCGCCCAGCGTAAAAATGCATCCTATAACTCTTTTTCCATCTTCACACTAAGCAGAGACGCTGGTTTTTATTACCTCATTTCCGGAAATTATATTTTTAATGATACGATGGAAGCCCGTAAAAAGCAGATTGATAAAATCAATGCCCTGAATACGGACGGGAAAAAGGCCCTTTTCAGGGATTATATTGTGGATGATACGATTGCAGATCAGGATTCTGATCTCGCCATGTTGAATATTGCAATTAAATCAGGCAACGTATTGGGTTATGAATTTAAAAAAGTGGATGCAAACAATTCATTTTATATTTTTCAGGTAAAAATTAAAATTCTATGATTTTACAGCCTCTTGTTTTAGCAGCCACTGAGAGCACTCCACACATACTTTTTGATCCGGCCAGGAACATTTTTGAAATTAAAGGAGAATCAAGACCAGAAAACGCCAAAGCATTCTATGATCCGGTAATTGATTGGGTTAAGAATTTTTGTTCCGGGGTTAAGGATGATAAGCTACACCCGGCTAAATTGATTTTTGTTATCAACTTTGACTATTTCAGTTCTTCCTCCGCAAAATACCTGATGAATATTTTTGCCAGATTGGAAGAATTGCATAAAAATAAAATTCAGGTGGAAGCCAAATGGTACTATAATGAGGTAGACATAGCAATGAAAGAATCAGGGGAGGAGTTCAAAAAATTACTCACCCTGCCATTCAGCTTTGAATTGCTCAGGCATTAGTCAAACCAGGTCAAACAGATTATTGACTCCGGGATAACGCTCAACTGTAAAACCTTCTGCGTAAGGGGCTCCGATAACTCTCCCCAGTTCGATCATGCGTGCTTTTACCGACTCCAGAAAGTTTTCTGAAGATATCGGTGTCTGAGGTTCTTTTGAATCAGGATTGTAAAACTGTGAAGCAAAGGCTTGTATGGCCTGCATTTTCTTTTCAGCGAAGGATGTAATGTCCACCACAAAATCTGGTTTTATATACCGATCCTGTATAGAATGGTAAATTGCTTTTGGACGCCAGACTTCCTGATTCTTTCCTTTTAATGTGCTTGTAATTTTCCGTAAACCGGAATAAAAACAGGCTTCGGAGACCAGTTGAGCTGCCCGCCCATGATCGGGATGACGATCCTGAACGGCATTACAAATAATTATTTCAGGACGATGTTGCCTGAGTTTCTTTATTATTTCCAATTGGTGCCTGCTGTCATTTTGAAATGCACCGTCTCTCATTCCCAGGCATTCCCGGAAGGAAACTCCAAGAATTTTTGCAGCTTTCGCGGCCTCCATTTTTCGTATGGAGGCGGTCCCGCGGGTTCCCAGTTCTCCTTTCGTGAGGTCCAGTATCCCGACTTTTTTCCCCAATGCGATGTGCCTTAAGATCGTACCTGAACACATCAACTCTACGTCATCCGGATGAACTCCTATGGCAAGAATGTCTACTTTTTCCATACGTACAAAGATACCAAAGCTATCAGTATATAATCCAATTATAGATTAAGTATCTTTAACCTCCGATATGCAGATACAGGAGTTAAAAGCCTTATTGATTAAGGAAATTAAACTTGAATTCAGGCATAAATATGCCTTGAATGGAATTGTGCTTTATGTTATATCTACTGTTTTTGTAAGCTATTTATCGTTCAAGCAAATTATCGATCCTGCTACCTGGAATGCTTTATTCTGGATCATTCTCTTATTCGCTTCGATCAATGCTATTTCAAAAAGTTTTATGCAGGACAGTAAAGGCCTGTTGCTCTATTATTATACGCTTACAGATCCCCAGACATTTATACTTTCAAAAATCATTTACAATGCCTTGCTTATGTTGTTTATTTCACTCATCTGCTATGGTTGTTATTCTTTGTTTATAGGCAATCTGGTACTGAATCAATTGCTGTTTATCAGCAGTTTTGTCATTGGCAGCGTCGGCATTTCTTCTGTTTTAACACTGATATCAGGAATCGCTTCCAAAACAAACAATAACTTTAGTTTAATTGCGGTTTTGAGTTTTCCTATCATGATGCCTTTGCTGCTTACTTTAATGAAGGTTTCCCGGTATGCAGTGGATGGAATTGCACTTTCTGTAACTTATAAATACCTGCTGGTTCTTGGTCTTTTGGACCTGATTGTTCTCCTACTTTCTTACATCTTATTTCCGTACCTTTGGAGGGACTGAAATGAAATGAAAAATTGGTGGAAAATAGCCTGTATTGCCCTGCTGTTCTATACGATTGTAGTGGGTTTACTGGGACCTGTTCCGCATCTGGAGATTCTGCATGAAACAATCCGTAACCTTTACTTTCATGTGACGATGTGGTTTGGAATGATGATTTTACTGACAGTTTCATTGGTTCACAGCATACTTTTTCTTGGCAAATTCAATCTCCGGAATGATACGATCGCTGCTGAAGCTGTAAATGTTTCAGTATTGCTTGGAACGATGGGTTTGATTACCGGCTCCATCTGGGCGCGCTTTACCTGGGGTGCCTGGTGGGTGAGTGATCCCCAGCTGAATGGAGCTGCAATTACTATGCTTTCCTATCTTGCCTATTGTTTGCTCCGGAATTCAATTGACGAGGAACAAAAAAGGGCACGCATTTCTGCTGTTTATAATATTTTTGCGTATGTCATGATGGTTATTTTTATCGGGATTTTGCCGAAATTTACGAATGTGGATTCCCTGCATCCCGGCAAAGGGGGAAATCCGGGTTTTAACTCATATGACTTAAACAGCAACATGCGTCTGGTATTTTATCCCGCTATTATCGGATGGACTTTGCTTGCGACCTGGATGATGACGTTGAGGATACGTATTAAAAACCTTCAAAATTCTGATTTCAAATGAAAAGTAAATTTATAGCGGCAGCACTACTCATTGGGTTAACTACTTTTGGTCAGGATCAGAATACCGTGGGGATGGCTGATGTCATGCGCAGCGACGGGAAAATCTATGTTGTCCTCGCTGTACTGCTTGTCATTTTCTCCGGAATTGTAGTTTACCTGATTTCTATTGACAGAAAGATTTCCAGGTTGGAAAAGCAAAAACCGAAAAACCGGGCAAATGGCCCCTGGCCATTTGAGCCAGAAAAAGTGTAAAGCCATGAAAAAAATTCAGATTATAGGAATACTTGTTATTGCCATTGCCATAGGAGCCATACTTGCATCCCTCTCCAGTTCCAGTACCTATGCTGATTTCGCTGAAGCAAAAGCGCATCCAGGTTCGGAGTTTCATGTGGTCGGGAAACTGGACAAGAACAAAGCGACCGTTTATGATCCTCAGGCTGACGCCAATATTTTTACTTTTTTTATGGTTGATAACGGGGGAACGGAAAAGAAAGTTATACTGCACAAAGGAAAGCCTCAGGATTTTGAACATTCTGAGCAGATTGTAATTATCGGAAAGTGTAAAGGTGAAGACTTCCATGCCAGCGATATTTTAATGAAATGCCCTTCTAAATACAACGATGGGAAACCAATGGAATCAAATGCAAAATAAATTCCATTGAATACGCAATTTATTGGTGAACGGTTATTCCCGGGACAGCTGGGTAACGCCTTTGTTCTGCTTGCCTTTGTTTCAGCTTTATTATCCTGTATCGCCTATCTGTACGCTTCCAAAGAACCCTCTGAACTTGACGCTGTTTCCCTTTCCTGGAAAAAACTGGGAAGACTATCTTTCCGGGTTCATTCTTTGTCTGTTGCAGGGATCGTGGGAACACTCTTCTATATGTTGTACGGACATCTGTTCGAGTATGAATATGTATGGCACCACTCCAACGCTTCCATGCCGATGCGTTATATACTTTCCTGTTTCTGGGAAGGGCAGGAAGGCAGTTTTCTGCTGTGGACTTTCTGGCATGTGGTGATCGGAAATATACTGATCAAAACAGGCAAGACCTGGGAGGCTCCGGTAATGACCATTGTTTCTTCTGTTCAGGTGTTTCTTGTTTCCATGTTGCTGGGTGTTTATATTTTTGATTACAAAATAGGGAGTAATCCCTTTACCGTTTTGTTGCGTCAACATCCTGATTTCGGAGGTATTCCACTTTTTCAAAATCCCAATTATTTAGCCAAACTGGATGGGCGTGGCCTGAATCCTTTACTGCAGAATTACTGGATGACGATTCACCCCCCTACCCTGTTTCTTGGTTTTGCTTTAACACTGGTTCCCTTTGCTTACGCCATTGCAGGCCTGTGGAAAAAGAAACCGGATGCCTGGCAAAAACCAGCTTTGCCATGGGCCTTTTTGGGTGTTATGGTACTGGGAACCGGCATTCTTATGGGAGGAGCCTGGGCCTATGAAGCATTGAGTTTTGGTGGTTTCTGGGCCTGGGATCCTGTTGAAAATTCATCGCTGGTGCCCTGGCTCACACTGGTAGGATCGGCACATGTCATGCTTATTCACAAACACAAGGGGCAATCCCTGTTTACTACTTTCTTCCTGACGTTTATTACGTTCATTCTGGTGCTGTATTCCACCTTTCTGACTCGAAGCGGGATTTTAGGTACTACTTCGGTTCACGCGTTTACGGATCTGGGGATGTCCGGGCAATTGCTTCTCTACCTGTTTTTCTATATGATACTGGCTATTACCCTGTTGGTAATGAACCGAAAACTTTTAAAAAGAACGGGGGAAGAAGAGGCACTGTGGAGCAGGGAATTCTGGATATTTCTTGGCTCTCTTGTTCTGCTGATTTCATCTTTCCATATTATGTTCAACACTTCTTTACCTGTATGGAACAAGCTATTTGGACTAAAGATGGCTCCTGCAACAAATGCCATTGAATTTTATAATTCCTGGCAGGTTCCGTTTGCGATACTGATCTCCTTGTTAATAAGCACAGGCCAGTTCCTGAAATACAAAAATTCCGATATCCGGCTGGTGGCAAAAAAATTAATCCTTCCTTTTGGCGCTGCTATACTGCTGACTGCCGGGATTGCTCTGTTTATGAACCTGGATCAGATTTTCTACATTGCACTGTTGGGATCTTCCCTCTTTTGTATTTGTGCCAATGCAGATTATTTTATTCGCGTATTAGGGGGAAAACCAAAAAATGCAGGGGCCTCTGTGGCCCATATCGGGTTTGGATTGATTCTGCTTGGTGTATTGCTTTCCACCTCTAAAAAAGAATTTATCTCTGTTAACAACACCGTTGCTAATCTGGAAGGAATTGACAAAGGTCTCTCCAACAGCAGGAACATACTTCTGCAGGTGGGGGATACGCTGCAGATGGGCGATTACTTTGTTACATACAAAGGCAAACAGAAAACCGGCATCAACATTTTTTTTGAGATTGAGTATTACCGGAAACAGGCAGATGGGAAATTAAAATACGACTTTACCTTAAGGCCGTTGGTCCAGGTCAATGCGCAAATGGGAAATGTCGCAGAGCCGGATACCCGGCATTTTATTCAGAAGGATATTTATACGCATGTAACTTATGCCAATCTGGAAATCCGGGATGAAGCGGCACAAAACGGGAACGAATACACTGAACCGGTAAATCATGTAATGGCTGTTGGAGATACCATTGCTGCATCCAACAGCCTGCTTATTCTGGAAGGTTTTAACACCAGTGTAAACAAAAAGAAATACAACCTCAGAGATTCGGACATTGCCATTGAGGCGGTGTTCAAAGTGTTTGATGCGAAAAAAAATACCTACACGGCAAATCCTCTTTATGTCATTTCACGGAACCAGGTGGAGCCTGTAGAATATGTAGCACCCGAATCAGGATTAAAATTAAATTTCTGGAAAATAAACCCGGAAACCTCTAAAATTGAGATTACGCTCTCAGAAAAAAAATCAGCAAAACGGGATTTCATTGTCATGGAAGCCATTGTTTTTCCCTGCATCAATTTGCTCTGGACAGGATGCATGATTATGATTATCGGAACAGCTTTGGCTATTGTTCAACGATTAAGACGCAGCTAAATGCCTGGTAAACACCTGAGAATTACTTTAATCGGTTCGGGCAATGTTGCGACACAAATGGGTCTTGCCCTCAGGAAGGCGGGGTATCTGATGGAAGAGGTGTATAGCCGTAACGCGGGATCTGCCCGGGCGCTTGCCCTTAAATTACGGGCTAAGCCTGTCTCTTCTCTTCATGAACTATCTGGCAACGCGGACTTGTTTATTCTTGCTGTAAAGGATGATGCAGTTGCTCCCCTGATAAAAAAACTTGCTTTGACAAATAAAGCGCAATGGGAAAATAAACTGATTGTGCATACTTCGGGAAGTTTACCAATAGCTGTACTGGGAGCTGTATCAGCCGATTATGGTGTTCTATATCCTGTGCAAACCTTGTCTAAAAACAAGGCGGTGGATTTTTCCAGGGTTCCCCTGTGTATTGAGGGCAATTCAAAAAGGACTGAAAAAAAACTTTGGGTTCTGGCGCAGTCTGTTTCAGGTAACGTTCAAAGTCTGAGTTCTGATCAACGCAGAATACTTCATCTGGCAGCTATATTTGCAAGTAACTTCAGCAACCATATGTATACATTGGCTGAAAAACTGCTTAGGAAAAACAAAATGTCTTTTGACCTGATCCTGCCTTTAATCAGGGAAACTGCGGAGAAAGTAAAATCCGGCAGTCCTTCCCTCATGCAAACCGGTCCGGCCATCAGAAAGGATAAAGAAATTATGAAAACTCATTTAAAAATGCTGGGGAAGGATAAGCAGATGCAAAAACTATATTCCCTGATCAGTCAAAGTATCCTTACTAATCATGTTAAACCTGCCCTAAAGCATTAATCTCATGAACAAACTTTTTTCTTTTTCGAAACTAATACGCCTGCCCAACTTATTGATCATTGCATTGGCTCAATATGCCATGCGTTGGGGTGTCATTTACCCCATGTATGAATTTATCAACCGGCAACTCATTCATAATTTTCCTGATAAAATTACGAACCCCCGGATCATGAAATTTCAGGTAAGTGAATTTCAGTTTTTTTTACTTTCCCTTGCTACAGTTATGATTGCTGCTGCCGGATATATTATTAACGACTACTTTGATGTTAAAATTGACCGGATCAACAAACCGGGGCAAATGGTTATTGATAACGGCATAAAAAGAAGGGAGGCCATGCTCGCACATTTGGTAATAAGCGGCATCGCGATCGCATTGGCATTCTTTGTTTCTTACCGGCTAGAGTTATGGCATTACAGTCTCATTTATGCTGCATGCGCAGCAGGACTGTGGTTTTATTCTACTGAATTTAAAAAACAATTCTTAACCGGCAACGTGATGATTGCGTTATTCGTTGCTTTAACTCCTTTCATTGTTGGTTTATACGAACTGCACCTGACTGTTATTAAATACAGGGTTCTGACGCTGCCTCCTTTTGAAGTCAACTTTAAGGTGATGTTTGATTTTATTATGGGCTTTTCAGCGCTTGCTTTCCTGATTAACCTTATCCGCGAAATCATTAAAGATATCAGTGACATGGAAGGTGACAGGGAGTTTGGCTGCCGCACCTTGCCCATTACGCTGGGTATCGAAACCTCCAAGAATATTATTTCGGTGCTGATTGTTTTGTTGATGTTTGTAATTGGATATATCCAGGAAGGTCAGTTCGATTCAAGTGCCAAAATTTCCTTTACGTATTTGCTTTTATTTGTCCAACTTCCATTGGCTTTGCTGATTTACCTTGTTCAAAAAGCAAGGACTCCGGTTGAATTTAAAACTCCGGATTTGTTGAGTAAACTGGTTATGCTTACTGGTGTTTTGTATACGCTGGTGATTTATTATAGTTTTATGCATCATGCCTGATTTCAATTTTTCACAGTATCATTTTATTCTTGCTTCCAAATCTCCCCGCAGGCATTTTTTATTGAAAGAACTTGGACTGAATTTTGAAGTCAAATACAAGGATGTGGATGAGTCTTACCCGCTTCATTTAAAAGCGGAGGAGGTTCCATTGTACCTGTGCCGCAAAAAGGCAGAGGCTTTTGCTGAGTTCCTTGTCAATGAGAATGATCTTGTTATTACTGCCGATACTGTGGTCTGGGTCAATGGGCTCGTGCTGAATAAGCCGGTTGATGCGGCTGATGCTAAGCGAATGCTTAGGTTGTTATCCGGAAGGATGCATGAAGTGTTTACCGGGGTTTGTTTGAAAACTATTCATAAATCCGTTTGTTTTCATTCTGCTACAAAGGTGTACTTTAAGAACCTATCGGAGGATGAGATTGATTATTATGTCCTGAATTACCGGCCTTATGATAAGGCCGGAGCTTACGGAGCGCAGGAATGGATTGGGTATATTGCGATTGAGCGGATTGAAGGATCCTATTTTAATGTGATGGGACTGCCGCTTTTTGAGTTGCAGGAGCATTTGCTGGGGTTTTAAAAATGAGGGTGCGTGCGTGCAAAAAAAGCATCTTTCGTCGAACGTTAGTAAAAAAGCATCTTTCGTCGCTGCCAAAAAATCGAGGTTTTTGAAGCTATTTCCTTCCGCGCAGTCGAACTCGGCCTTCGGCCTCAAACAACGACTGCTTGCCTCAAATGCCCTGCCCGGGAAAAGCATCAAAAACTCAAATCCCGATTTTTTTAAGGCTCCTCAATGTTGCTTTTTTTTTGCTTTTTAAAACTATACCTTAGTCAACCTTAAAAACAGAAAGCATGTATAAAAAACAACTTTTGGATAATCTCAAAAGAGAGATCGTTTTATTGAAACAGTTAGCTGTTTTGATTGAAGAGAAGGACCTGACCTTCCGTCCGCATGAAAAAGTAAGGAGTACATATGAATTGATGCAATACCTTTCTGGTATTGGTTCGTCTATGATGCGCTGGTTTGTAAAGAATGACATGACTCCGGAACTCCGGGAGAAGATTAAAGTATACAGAAGTACCCTTGCCTTGCATAATTTCCAGGTGCGGCTGGATGAACAATGGAAGGAGATTCAGGATTACATGTCTGAAATCAGCGAGCATGATCTTTTGCATAAGGAGGTTGAACTGCCCTGGAAGGAGAAAATGGTTTTAGGGGCTGCGATTATCAATTGCCCCATTAAATGGCTGGCGACTTACCGTATGGAGCTTTTTATGTACCTGAAAATGAATGGGAGGCCTGAACTTGGGACTAAGAATGCTTGGGTGGTGGAGGATAGGGTTCAGGCGGCTTTGTGATTTATTTAGGCGTTCAAAACCTGCCACCGCTTCTGCCGCCATTCTTTCTGCCTCATATCAGTTAAAAAAGTCCAGGCAACAACCCTGCTAACCTTATTTCCATGTGCAATCGGAATAATGTTAAAATCATAAACTCCTGCTTCCCGAACCGCCTTTGTCACCAAGGGCAGAGATGTACTTTTGGACAAAAGGCATGAATACCAAAAAACGCTTGTTGAGAACAGCGCACTTTCTTCAATCATTCTCGAAACAAATGCTTCTTCTCCCCCTTTATATACCAGCTCTGTAAAAACTCCTCCAAAATTCTGGTCAGCATTGTTTTTCCTGGCAATACCCAGGTTCTTCCATTTTCTCAAAGTCCCTGACCGGGCCTCAGCAAAAGAAGAATGGAATGGGGGATTGCAAACAGTGATATCAAACAATTCCCCCTCGCGAATTATCCCTTTAAATATATTATAGGAAGTTTTTTGCAGTCTGCAATCCACGACACCTTTCAACAGATCATTCGAAGCAATGATTTGTTCTGCAGACTTTATGGCAACAGGGTCTATATCAGAACCAACAAATTTCCAGCCATACGCTATGTTTCCCAAAATAGGATATATACAACTGGCACCAACGCCAATATCAAGAACTTTGACCGCTTTGCCGGGAGGCAGAATCCCATGATTACTAAAACTCAGAAGATCAGCAATTCTATGAATGTATTCAGCACGCCCGGGAATAGGAGGACAAAGATATTTTTCAGGTATGCTCCAATGAACGATCCCATAAAAATGCCTTAATAAGGCTCTGTTTAGCATTAGTACAGCTGCCGGATCACTGAAATCTATTGACTCATTGTTAAATTTATTGATGGTCACAAACTTGCCTAATTCAGGCAGGGATTTGATAAGCTCAGGAAAGTTGTAGGGCTCCCGATGGCGATTTCTGGGATGTAGCTCTTTTTTGTCTGTTGAAATTTTCAAATTCTCAGGTATTAGCAGCAGATTTCAGTGATCAGTAATCACTTCCCCATACAAATCATAAGGCTCTGCAGATGTGATCCTTACTTGAGCAAAGTCACCGATTCGGATATAGCTATTGGCATTTACCAGGACTTCGTTGTCTACCTCGGGTGAGTCGGATTCGGTCCGGCCGATAAAATAGTTTCCTTCTTTGCGGTCGAATAATACTTTGTATTCTTTTCCGACTTTTTGCTGATTCAGTTCATCAGATATTGTCTGCTGCACGGCCATTACGGCTTCTGACCGTTTCTGTTTAATATCCTCATGTACATCATCCTTTAAAAGATAAGCATGTGTGTTTTCTTCATGGGAATACGCAAAGATACCTAACCGGTCGAAGCGGGTATTCTGAACCCATTCGAGCATTTCTTCGTGATCTTTTTGTGTTTCTCCGGGATAGCCGCTGATTAATGTGGTGCGGATTGTTATGCCGGGTACTTTATCGCGAATACTATTGACCAGGTCTATTGTTTTTTGTTTGGTTGTGCCCCTCCTCATGCTTTTAAGCATGCTGTCGCTTATATGCTGCAGGGGCATATCAAGATAATTGCAAATATTCTTCTTTTCACGCATAACATCGAGGACATCCATTGGAAAACCAGATGGAAATGCATAGTGCAGACGTATCCATTCTATTCCTTCCACGTCAGATAATTGTTTCAAAAGTTCGGAGAGGTTGCGCTTTTTGTAAAGATCGAGGCCATAGTAGGTGAGGTCCTGGGCGATCAAAACTAATTCCTTAGTTCCGTTTTTTGCAAGTGTCTTCGCCTGTTCCACAAGCTGCTCAACCGGAACGGAAATATGTTTTCCGCGCATAAGTGGGATTGCACAAAATGAACAGGGACGGTCACAGCCTTCTGCTATTTTAAAATAGGCAAAATGATTCGGGGTGGTTAACAGACGCTCCCCAATCAATTCGTGTTTGTAATCAGCTTTCAGGGTTTTTAAAAGGCGGGGCAAGTCTCGGGTTCCAAAATAGGCATCTACTTCGGGGATGTCTCTTTCCAGTTCTGGCTTATAGCGCTCGCTTAAGCACCCTGTAACATATAGCTTATGAATTAATCCTTTCTTTTTTGCATCCGCGTAGCGTATGATTGTGTCTATGCTTTCCTGTTTGGCATTTTCGATAAATCCGCAGGTGTTAATAATTATGATGCCAGCATCTTCCTTATCACTTTCATGCTCTACGTCAATTCGATTAGCCTTTAGCTGGCCCATCAATACTTCTGAGTCGTAAATATTTTTGGAGCAACCTAAGGTAACTACGTTTACTTTATTCTTCTTTAAGGTCTTGGTTTTCATTTAATAAACTTTGAGCTATTTCATCTGCATTATTCAGCTGAAAATAAAGAATCTACAAATTCATGCTTATTAAATGGCTGCAAATCCTCCATCTTCTCTCCTACTCCAATGTATTTCACAGGAACCTGAAATTGGTCAGATATGCCAATGACCACTCCTCCTCTGGCTGTTCCATCCAGTTTGGTTATGGCGAGGGCATTTACATCGGTCACGGCTGTAAATTGTCTGCACTGTTCAATCGCATTCTGACCGGTGGATCCATCCAGCACCAATACTACTTCATGCGGTGCATCCGGTATTACTTTTTGCATCACTTTTTTAATCTTACCTAATTCACTCATCAGGTTTACTTTGTTATGCAGGCGGCCTGCTGTATCAACTATTACTACATCTATATTCTTTGTCAGTGCTGAACTAAGGGTGTCAAAAGCAACAGAAGCGGGATCTGCATTCATGCCCTGTGAAACAATGGGCACTCCTACCCGCTCCGACCAGATTGTCAGTTGATCTACAGCTGCTGCTCTGAATGTATCTGCGGCTCCCAGCATCACCTGTTTTCCTGATTTCTTAAACTGATACGCCAGCTTTCCAATCGTTGTAGTTTTACCCACACCATTTACTCCTACAACCATTATTACGTAAGGCTTTTTATCGGAGGGAACAGAGAAATCCCCTTTTTCGCCAATGGTATTACTTTGAATCATCAAAGCTGAAATCTCCTCCCTTAAAATGCTGTTTAATTCAGAGGTATCCACTTTACGCTGCTGCTCTACCCGCTTTTTTAAACTTTCAATGATCTTCATGGTCGTGTCAACACCCACATCGGCAGAAATCAACAGCTCTTCCAGATTGGCCAATACTTCATGGTCAACTGTTGCTTTGCCCATAACAGCTTTTGCAAGCCGGGAGAAGAAACTTTGTTTGGTTACAAATAAACCTTTATCAAGTTTTTCCTTTTTGTCTTTGGTAAAAAAATCCAGTATCCCCATTTGATTCTATTTCCTGAAGCTGTTCTAAAAAACTCTTCTAAACTAAAAAGCTCCCTTCAAAAAAGAAGGAAGCTTTTATTAAACTGTATTACTCGCTCAAATATCTTTTGGAGCTCATGAATGAGCCACGTTTCCGGCAACCGGTTATTTCGCTGCCAGGAAATCCTTGATGTGGTCGTTGTGGACAATTTCTTCCTTGAAAGCATAAGCGCCTGTCTTAGGTGATTTTATCATCCTTATTACTTTTGTAAAGTTATTTCCTTTACCGCTTTTCAGTGTTGCAACTACTTTCTTTGCCATGTCTCTTTATTTTATTTCCTTGTGAAGGGTCACTTTATTCAAAATGGGGTTGAATTTTTTCAACTCCAGACGATCGGTTGTGTTTTTTTTATTCTTGGTGGTAATGTACCTGGATGTTCCTGGCTTACCACTGTCCTTGTGCTCTGTGCACTCCATGATGACCTGTATTCTGTTCCTGCTTCTTGCCATTTTCGTTGAGCTTTAAATCTGTTATTTTTTTAGGAAACCTTTCAGACGTGCTTCCTTTACTGTAGCGCTAACGCCTTTTTTACTGATCGTGCGCAAAGCCGAAGTGCTCACGCGAATGCTGATCCATTTATTTTCTTCCGGAAGAAATACCTTTTTGGTTTGCAGGTTTACGTTGAACTTCCTCTTTGATTTACGGTTAGAGAAGGAAACCTTATGTCCTGTTATCGCTTTTTTTCCTGTTATTTCACAAATTCTTGACATGGCTATGAAATTTTAAATCCCGTTTCTTATCTATTTTGGGAGGGCGAAGATCGGCAATTTTATTCAATTTGCCAAGTGTTTAGGGGATTTGATAATCCAATTCTTATTTACATTTTCTATGTTACTGTGAATCAACTAATTATGGATGACCAATTCTGAAATCATAGGAGTCATTGATTCTGATAAATTCGAGTTTTAAATTTTCAACGAAAGTAGAATCATTGCCTTCGGGTTTCCAGACATAAAATGCAATGCTGTCTCCGGGAGCAACAGTTGAGGGTAAGAGCATTCCACATTCATAATAACTCCAATCCTTATCATATATATAGGGTGAAAGTCCGAACCCATTCCAGCTGATTGATTTACCCTTATGGCTGAAGTCAAATACAACCACGTCTTTTATTTTCGGGGAATTGGACCTGATCCTCATACTGGCCCGTATATGGGAGTAATCATCCGTTTTAATAAAATCAGGAAGAGGAACTTTTTTTCCGGCACTGAAACGATTGGATTGAGTCAGGATTGAAAAGTCCTGGATTGGAATTTCTATCATGGATTCAATGATTGATTTTGGAATCGGGTATTGGGGAACAGGCCTTGTTTTAAAAAAATTCCGAAAATAGCTTTGAGATGAAGCATACTGAGTGGAAATTATGCCTGTTTTGAACTGAAGGGTTTGTAAAATATTTAACGGGATTACCAAAAAGGGAATCGCTAAGGCAAGTGCGCCATATTTTTTTTTATGTAAAAAATCAAGAAATGCGATCAGAGTTAAAGCCGCAATAGGATAATATTCTACCATCACCCGTTGTCCCAAAGCAGGCCCCGGATATATCCACCACCACCAGCTGCTCAGGACAAAAATTACAACGGTCCAAAAAATAAGCAATATAAATGTCGCTCTGCCCTTTAACAAGAATATTCCAGACAAAGCGAAGAGCATCAGTGGAGTATAAGTTAGCCAACCGGAACGAAACCCCAGAAGAAAATCAGTAATATGCGGCCGAAGAAGGTCGAAGTATTCTCCATGGTAAGAGTTGACAAAAAAACATCCGGTTTGCTTATGCCATAAAACTAAGACAGAAGCAAGTAGTATTAAGCCGGTAAAAATCCCTGATAAACCAGAAACAGAATTAAAAGTTCGTTTAATGACTTCTTTCATTTTCTGGAATGTAAGTCCGAATAAAGGCAGGGTAAGAATGATCAAACCATCCTGGGGACGTGTCACAATGATTAATGAAAGAGTAAGTAACAACCAAAATATATATTTTTCTTTCGGATCGTTATTTTTATCAAATAGAAGACTTGCCTGGTAACAAAATAACGACACAAGGAAAAAAAGATAGCAATGGGCATAAGATGGCGAATAGCTTGTTATCGAACAGGAATAAAGATTGGATCCAAACAGGATCAAAATAAGCGTAAGGGAAACAAGCCAGGGAGTATAATTGTGACGATTCAGTAATTTTTTCAAAAATATCAGACCAAGCCATACATAAAATAAAGCCGCAAGTACTATAGTAAATTGGAAAATTTTGGAATATCCGTCCGTGGCGAATCCTGCTAATTTGGCTGAAAGTAAGGCAATGAGGAAAAACGGGCACAATAAGATTGAAACGCCTGGATAGTATTTATTTACCCTATGGCCGTCAAATTCATTGATAATATGTGTTGTCGCCAGGGGGGTATTTTTAAGTACTTCATAATACTTAGGGTATACCTCGTTAACGAAAGAGAAGGATAAATCATGGTATATGAACAATGCAGGCAAATAACTATAATAGCCAAACCCGTCACAACCTATAACTCTTTCATAAGGGCTGGCCATGTCTCTGCTCAATAAGGATACAACCAGCAGCAGCAAGATGCAGAATTCACAAATGTGCTTATGGAGTTTACTTGTTTTCAACAAAATCTTTGTAACCCTACTGCTGATATTCCTTAACCATCGTCTGGATAATCTCCTTCACAGGCCGGACAGAATGAATGTACTCTATAGAAGGCCCGGCACACCAGACTGTCTTGTAACTTGCTCCAAATGCCGATTTCTCCAGCAGGTTCAATCCTTTTATCGCCAGCATAAGTTTAAAATACTTCTTAAGCCGCTTATTGCTGTGCATCAATCGCTCCAGTAAACTTATTTTGGTTCCGAGGCTTTGTACATAAGGTGTGTTAATGACTGTGCATAAACTTCCCGATAATTTCGTGGTTCTGACAATGTCCCTGGCACCGTAACTGATAAGTGCATTTTTGTAATCCTGTGAAACCGGAGATTCGGTTGATGCTATAAAAATGGTGCCGATGGATAAAGCATCTGCTCCGAGTTCCAATGCATGCCTCGCCTGCTTCCCGGTTGCAACGCCTCCTGCAGAAATAACCGGTATTTTCAGGTTCTTTTTTAACAATGGGATAAAATCTTCCGGACTGATGTCTCCTGCATGTCCTCCTGCATTTGAGTTGACTGCGATGACTGCATCTGCTCCCAATACTTCCACTTTCTGAGCGTATTTTAAATCCACTACGTCGCAAAAAACTTTTATTCCTGTCCCTTTACATTTTTCAATCACTTCCTGCGGGCTTCCCAGGGAGGTAATTATAAAAGCCACTTTCAATTCAAGGCAGGTTTTTAGTTGTCCGGGGTATTTAAAATTTGATTTATTTACGATCAGGTTGACACCAAATGGTTTAGTTGTCTTGCTTCTGATTTCTGCAATTGCAGCTCTGAATTCTGCATCTGTCCTGTAATTCAAGGCTGGGAAAGCAGCCGTGATTCCATTCTCCAAAGCAGCAATGATCATGGCTGTATTACTTACTAAAAACATGGGAGCCATGATGATCGGATATTCCACTCCGATCATTTTTGTAAATGTGTTCTTCATAAAATAGATTTACACAATAGCCAAATGAATAAAAAGAAATTGAGAATCTGCATGAAGCGATTTAAAGACTTACATTCTCAATCACCAATGCGCTTGCTCCACCTCCTCCATTGCAGATACCGGCCACACCATATTTTGCTTTATTTTGCTTCAGTACTTGTAACAATGTGACGACTATGCGGGATCCGGATGATCCCAGGGGGTGACCCAGTGATACAGCACCACCGTTCACATTCACATGAGCCGGATCCAGATTCATGGCTTTGTTGTTAGCAACTGAAACGACAGCGAAGGCTTCATTGATCTCATAATAACTGATGTCACTCATTTTCAAGCCTGCTTTTGCAACTGCTTTGGGTATGGCTTTGGAAGGAGAGGTGGTAAACCATTCAGGGGCCTGCTCTGCATCTGCATACCCTTTTATAATGGCCAATGGTTTAATTCCCAATTGTTCTGCCTTTTCTTTGCTCATTAATATCAGTGCTGATGCCCCGTCATTCATGGACGAAGCGTTTGCAGCTGTAACTGTTCCGTCTTTCTGAAAAACGGGCTTCAATTCCGGAACTTTGGCAAAATTTACATTCTTGAATTCCTGATCTTCTTTAACCAACAGTGGCTCACCTTTGCGCTGGGGTACTTCTACAGGAATTATTTCATCTGTAAATTTTCCTGCGGCCCATGCAGCCTGGGACCGTTTATAAGATTCAATGGCAAAGGCATCCTGCTCCTCCCTGCTGATCTTACATTCTTTGGCGCATAACTCTGCTGCATTTCCCATCGGGAAATTATTGTAAACATCTGTGAGTCCGTCTTTGGCCAGGCCATCAATAAAAGTGACATTTCCATATTTATTTCCCCATCGCATGGTGTCTGAATAATAAGGAACCTGACTCATGTTCTCCATCCCTCCTGCCACCACTACTTCGCTGTCTCCCAACAGAATACTTTGAGCTGCGAATAGGATGGATTTCATTCCAGAGGCACATACCTTATTAACAGTTGTGCAAATCACATTATCCGGCAAACCTGCAAACTTTGCCGCCTGCCGTGCCGGAGCCTGTCCAAGGTTTGCCTGCATCACACTTCCCATGAATACTTCGTTCACTTCCGAAGGATTGAGCTTTATTTTCGCAAGCGCTCCCCGAATAGCTGTTGCCCCCAGATGAGTGGCTGACACAGAGGCGAATACTCCGCCAAAACTTCCAATTGGTGTTCTTACGGCTGATACTATGTAAACTGTTTTCATTAGGGGATAGATTAAGATTTGAGCGGGTAAATTTAGCTATTTTTACCGTAATTTCGTTTCCAATAAGACAATCTATGCGAAGTTTTTTTACCGGATTATTTATAAAACATGCAGCTGTATATAAGGTAAGCGTTTTTATAATTAGTGTAGCATTGATTGTTATTGTTTTTCCTCACCAGGGAAAATTCAAGTATGATTTTCATAATCTGAAAGGGAAGCCCTGGAACTATGGAGACCTTGTTGCTCCATTTGACTTTGCAATTGCCAAGAACAGCGAAACGCTGAAAGAAGAAAAAGCTGCCGTTACACGGAATGCCAAATCCTATTTTAAGCTGGACAAAAAAATTTACCCTCTAAAGAAGCAGGAACTTGGAGCGGAACTGGATAAACAACTTGCCGCTAAACCAGCGCATATTAGGAAACAACTGGAGAGTTTGTGCAATTCGCTGATCGATTCCATCTACAAAAAAGGCATTGTGCAGCTGAATGATGCGTTTGAAGCGAAACCTGCTGATTATTCCATCTATATCCTGACAGATGATCTGGCTGAGGATCATGAACTGGGCGATCTGTTCACAGTGCAAACGGCAGATGATTTTATTAAAGCCCATCTTAAAACCTACAACTCTCAGGAAGCGAACGCACTGATTCCTGTTCTGGAGAATGCCATTGAACAGAATATATTCTGGGACAGGGAAACTTCCGAAAAGGTTTTCAATCAGGAAATGGAAAACATATCCCTTACGCACGGAGGGTTTTTGAAGGACCAGAGTATTATCCTGAAGGGCGAAATAGTAGACGCTGAAAAGTTTACCATTCTTGAATCCCTGAAAGCTGAATATGAAAAGCAAATTGGAGTTAACGGAAATAACCTTTCTATATGGGTGGGCCAGACCATTGTCGTTTCTCTTTGCTTGCTTGTATTGGCCATTTTTTTAATTATGTTCAGGA
>JABDEY010000047.1 GCA_013286805.1 Bacteroidota bacterium
GCAGGACCTTATTAATCGCATTTAAGAAAACGATTCTGTTTAATTCCCATAAATACTTTTGTCTGAATTATTTTATAGACTCAAATAGCCTCGAAGTCCCGGACCGGAATGCCTTTACAGCCACCGAAATAGCCTTTGCGAAACCCATGTATAATAAAAGCCTTTGTCAGCATTTTCTTGAATCGAATAGCTGGAGTGCTTTGTATTATCCGAATAAAATGCCGGCAGATATGAAAAACGTCCAACCGGTTAATCAGGCTTTCATTAAGACAATTACAGAATACCTGTTTAAAGGACTATTAGGTGAAAAACTGGATCAGTTTTGTTTCAAACTCACCTTGAATCATTGGAAGAAAAAATTCAGCAATTTCGATGAAACGGCTTTTGATTTGAATATGCGATCAAAAAAGAATGTGTCCAAACATCATCCAAATGGCTTTCAGTTTAAAATTTTAGCCCGACATCAGCAGGAAATAAACGACTTTGAAAAGAAATACAACTTAAAAATCAGCTCCTGAGATCAATGGCAATTTAATCTGAACTAAAATATAATTCCCGCTTGAAAATACTATTAACCCATTCCTATTTCCTTCAATTCGACCCCAAGCAAAAGGAATTGGCTCAGCCCTACCCACCGATCGGAACGCTTTATGCCGCTTCCGTTTTGAGAGATAATAAACACAATGTGCGTTTTTTTGACACCATGTTCTCCTTATCTGCAAAAGAGATCGTCCCTGTAATAGAACAGGAAAAACCTGATCTGCTTGTTATTTATGATGATGGATTTAATTACCTCACTAAAATGTGCCTCACCAATATGCGGGAGGCTGCTCAGGAAATGGCAAGACAGGCTCAGCAAATGGGCAGTAGGGTAATTGTGTCCAGTTCCGACTCAACAGATAATTGCAGAATTTATTTGGAAAATGGTGCTGATTTCATTCTTATAGGCGAAGCAGAGCAAACCTTGCAGGAGCTGGTAACAGCACTTGAAAACAAAACAGACAATTTTGAACAAATTCCAGGCCTGGCCTATTTAAAGGACGAACAACTGATTAAATCACCCAAACGCAACGTCAACCGGGAGCTTGACAACATCCCCTTCCCTGCATGGGAACTGCTTGACATAAGGCCTTACCAAAAAACGTGGATAGACAGATATGGCTATTTCTCCCTAAATGTCTCAACCACCAGAGGTTGTCCTTACAAATGCAACTGGTGCGCCAAACCTATTTATGGAAACAGATACAACATCCGGAGCCCGCAAAACGTAGTAAACGAATTAGTATTTCTGAAAGAAAAATTCAATTTTGACCACATCTGGTTCTGTGATGATATCTTCGGCCTAAAGCCTTCATGGGTGGATGAGTTTAGCAATTTAGTAAACAACAGTAAAATAAGATTTCACTACAAGATACAATCAAGGGCAGATCTCCTCGTAGAAGAAAATTATATTCGCTGGCTCGCTGAGTCTGGATGCGACACTGTCTGGATGGGGGCCGAAAGTGGCTCGCAGAAGATTTTAGATGCCATGGACAAGGGCATAAAAGTTGAACAGATATACAAAGCAACTGAACTTCTCAAGCTGCACAAAATTAAACCTTCACTCTTCATTCAATTCGGTTATTCCGGTGAAGACAAAGCAGACATAGCGCTTACCATAAAAATGATTAACGACTTATTGCCCGAAGACATAGGTGTTTCCATTTCCTATCCATTACCTGGAACTAAATTTTATGAAACAGTAAAAGAAGAATTAAAACTAAAAACAAACTGGACAGATTCAGATGAACTGGCATTGCTTTTCAAAAACAACTTTCCACCTGAATTCTACAGGCAACTGCATACCTATGTGCATAAAAATTACCGCAAACTCCAGGGCTATGAAAGCCTTAAAACATTATTTTCAAAACCATTTGAAAGCAACCTGAAAATCTTAAAAAGAGCTGCATCAATCATTTATTATATTCCCGCGACAAGAATGGAAAAAGTCAGGCTGAAACGATTGGAAAGGGCCTGAATAAGGCTAAATGAGGGAAGACTCTAATAAAGGAACTATAGCATGCAATACGAATTAAAGGAAGAAATGACACCGCAGGAAATTAATGTTCAACACGCTTTTTCTAACCAGGCTCCCACATTTGACACAGAGGATGAAAATAATCCGATCCTGAAATGGATGAGAGTAATTACACGAAATTCTGTTCTCTCACTCATCAAAAAAAAAGCATCTATATTGGAATTGAATTGCGGCACAGGAATAGACAGTATTTATTTTGCGCAACAGGGTTTTCACATAACAGCCACAGACATAGCGCCAGGGATGCTGGACAAGCTTTCTGAAAAAATAAAATGGGAAAGTCCCAATAAAGAAAATATACACCTCAGAGAATGCATAGACATTCAGCAATGTTCGTTCAATAATTTACAACAATTCCAGGGCAGATCGTTTGACCATATTTTCTCGAACTTTGGAGGTTTAAATTGCACAGATAATTTGAATGCTGTCATACAAAATATTAAAACTTTACTTAATCCCGGCGGAACAGCAACACTTGTATTGATGCCTCCTGTTTGTTTATGGGAGCTCGCTTTGGCGTTGAAGGGAAATTTTACAACAGCATTCAGGCGTTTGAAAAAGGGAGGCACAGACTCGCATCTGGAAGGAATACAATTTAAAACCTATTACTACACTCCGGCTTATGTCCGAAAAGCATTTGGAAAAGCTTTTGAAATCAAGACCATCAAAGGGCTCGGAGTTTTTGTTCCTCCGCCATATCTTCATACTTTTGCGAGAAAACACCCTCAACTGATTGAATTACTTAAAAAGATGGAATGCCTGTTTTCATCCAGGTGGCCCTTTTACAGCCTGGGAGATCATTTCCTCATTTCTGCAACCAAAGGACCTTCCCAGAAATGACAAACTTTTCAATGCAAACAAAAGCCCAGCCTAGCTTAAATGTCATAATTTTTTTCACTATCATTTACTTTATTGCATTGGGCAATCATCTTACAGCTCAGGTAACAGATTTTAAACCATCCGGCAATCTTTGGGGTTATGTTTTTGGGGATTATTATTTCAAAGCCCACAGCGATACGCTTGGGAGGGCACCAGCGGGTTCTCCTTATGGCTCGAAATCCCTGAATGCAAAAAACCAAAATCAAAACGATATGAATGCCTTTCAAATCAGGCGTGCGTATATTGGATATGACTACACACTCAGTTCCAGATTTTCTGCACAGGCAGTGTTGGCAAACGAAATGAATATAGATGGCAATGGCTATAACACGACTTACCTGAAATACGCCTGGCTCAAATGCACAAACATTTTTCAAGGCAGCAACCTTATGATAGGACAGATGCCTACGTCCTCCTTTGCCACTCCATACGGGACAGAGCCACTGTGGGGTTACCGTTCTGTTGAAAAAACATTAATGGATTTACACAGTTTGGATCCATCAACTGATATGGGTATCATGTTAATAGGGAATGTATGGCAACGAAAAACAAATTCCGACTCCCTGCCTGCAACTATTGGATATAGTGCAATGATTGCCAACGGAACAGGAGCCAAACCCGATGTGACCAGATTTAAGAAAATGAGAGGAAATATTTATCTAAACACACTACATCAAAAACTTACCTTCGGAGTTTATGGTGATTATTACACAACACAACTTTCGCCGTATCAAATTAGCAATGCAACCTTAAAAGGATATATGCATTTTAAAACTGACTGGTTCAGAGTTGGAGCAGAAGTGTTTCAACAACTAAATAAAAACGGTGATATTTACACAACAGCTTCAACTGCAAAAGCTGATACAGCAAACGGAATGCAATTAGGATGGTCTGTATTCTTATCCGGCAGATTAATAAAAAACAAATTGAATTACTATCTGAGAATGGACAAGTACAATCCCGACACAAAGTACAACATCAATAATATTTATCTGTCTTCAACAGCAGGTGGAAATATGAGCACGACCACATTCTATACCCAAACCTTTTACCTTATAGGGTTTGACTATACACCAGTTTCAAGAATTCACATAATGCCAAATTTGTGGTATACCCAATACAATACAATGATGAGCTCAGATCCATTAACTGGAAAAGAATTACCCGGCAGAGCAAGAAGCGACTATGATTTAGTTCCCCGTATCACCTTTTTCTTCGTCTTCAACAATTCCCCGGGCATGACAAATAATGGGATGGATAATTAAGAATTTAATGTTCAATAGAAAAAAACTACCTGTTCTTCCATAAACTTTCAAAACATTGAAAACCCTACTATTAATTTTCACTTCCGTTGTAATAACAATTTCGGCAGCCGCACAACAAAAAAGAATCAGCGAAAGCAAAGTGCCGCAATTTGTTCAAAGGGCACTTAAAGCAAAATTTCCAAATTCAAAGGTTAAAAAATGGAAAAAGGAAGATGATATGTACATCGCTAAAATTGTTCAGCGGAAATCCAAAGCAAACTATATAGAAGCGGCATTTTATGCGGATGGAAAATGGCTGAGAACAATTTCAAAAATAAGCTGGGAACAAATTCCTGAAAATGTGAAAATTGCATTCAAAAAAAGCAATTACAATGCCTGGACAATTCAAAATACAACTCAGAACGATTATTTTGACGGAACAACTATTTATGGACTTGAAGTAGATAATGGCTCTCAGTTTACTTCACTGGATCAGACTACTTTTAAAGAAACCAGGGAGATTTATATATGTTCCTCAGGAAAAACAATAAATACTATAAAGAAAATCCAAACGCTGTCAGATTGCCTTTAAAATTAGCAGCCAGCGACACTATTTTCTACCCCTTCTTCCCTCCAGAATCTTCACAAACGACCTCGTTTTTATTTCCTCCATCGTAAGGCTTGTAGCTAACAAATCCTCTTCAGCTATCGCTCCACAATTCATAGCCATCAAAAAGAAATTCAACAAACCCTGACCTGTTGCAGCATCATCAAACACATCACCCGAAAGTGTAGCCTGCCCTGCCTTTTCCATAAAATTTTTCAGTCGCAGCGCTGCTGCTTCATAACTTTCAAGAAAAAAAGAATAAACAGCCGCATAGCGCACAGAAAGTTGCCCCGGATGCAAATCCCATCCCTGATACAATCCATTCCACAAGGAATGCCGGTTATGGTCATAGGCTATCTTCCAGGCACGATGAACGATACTTGTATTTTCCTTTAACTGAAGTGCGGACAAATCCTTACCTCTGTGCGGCCCCACCGGCATCACATTCGTGGCGCCATCCGACAACCACACACCTGTTCCCCCAAGCGCGACCTTCATAGTATGCAGTGCAAAATCACAAACCGGATGATCCATCTTCTGGTAATTAGCGGTGATATTACAGGAAGCCGTATAGTCGTAGGTCCCAAAATGAGCACCGGTACACCTTCCGTCAGCTGCCGCTACCATGGCTCTCAAAGGGTTAATGCCATTACTCCCCATAATAGCTTGAGTAGTCTCAACCATAAATTCCATTTTCAGGGAACCAGGCAAAAGACCAGTATTTGTTTCTATCAGTTCAAAAAATCGTATCAAAGCAGCCACTTGATCGGGTAGCTGCACCTTAGGGAGAGTAACCACAAAATTTGCAGGCAGCTTCCCCCCTGAGGCCGCAACAAGGGTCGTCACAAAAATATCCAGTGTACGCAGCGACCTGTTCTTCAACTCTTCTGAAAATGGCTTTATCCGGATACCAATAAAAGGTGGCAGTGTCCCCTCCTTCATTCCTTTCGCAACCTCATTGGCAGCAAACTCGGCGGTCGCATCCTCTTCCGCATCCGGACGATTCCCAAAGCCATCCTCAAAATCAATTCTAAAATCCTCAATTGCCTCTCTTTCCAGCTTTTTTACAATCTTGGCATAAACATCCGAGGCCAGCTTTCCACTCTCCTCTGGCAAGCCCAATACAACCGCCAGCACCTTATAATCCGAAGCATAACTCTTAAAATGAGATAGGGCAACTGCCCCCATTTTACCAACTGTATCCGATTTAAACAGGTTAGCTCCCCCATACACTGTATGCACAGGCTGTCGTTCAGGAGAATCCCCGGGGTAAATTTTTGAAAAAGCCGTATTAGCGGCTTTTAATTTAGCCATCACTTCTTCTGAGTGCTTAACCGGAATAGATAGTTTCATTTTTTTTAATGTTGAGTCCTTTTTTTTGATTCTGTTTTACTGCTCACGATAACAGATAACCAACCCCTAACTCCCCCTGTAAGTCGAGTACCCATAGGGGTTCAGCAGCAAAGGCACATGGTAATGCAACATGTCAAAAGTTTCAAAAACAATGCTAACGGAAGGATAAAAAGACTTCAACCCTTGTCCTTTGAAATAAGCCCCAGTATCAAAGATCAATCTGTAAATACCTGGGTCAAGCAATACATCCTTGGCAAGCAGATCCGGAAGTCTTCCATCCCAATTCGTCTCCCCTTTTCCAATGCTTATCCAGGTACCATGCACGGTGGATCGCTCCAAAACAATCTGAACCCCTACAGCCGGCTTTCCTCTTGAAGTATCCAAAACATGAGTGGTAATCTGGCTCATGACAACATTTTTTCTATACGTAAAAGCGTAATTTTATTTTGCTCCTTCATAGCAATTTTAATTTCCATTTCAGCATCATTCTCCAGACGCGCATTTAGTAAAGCTAACATTTCCTCCGCTGTTTTCCCAGTAGCGCAAACAATAAAAATATATCCGAATTTTTTCTCATATATTTCATTTACTTCAGCTAAAGCCTTGATTGTATTCATCTCAGCTTTATTTACCCCCGCCTGTTCTCCCCCCGCCCACACCCTTGTACCGGCAAATTTATTTTCCAGACTTTTCAGATCCCCAATCTTAGGATGATGCTTAAAGGCCTCCAGGCCATCCTCAGCAGAGCAACTCTTCCATATACTATCTGCAGCACTTAACAATTCAACCTTGCTCCTGAACGGCCTTGCCTCCACCATCTTTTTCACGAACACAGAAGACCCGCAGCATTTTAAAAACGCAGCAGCGGCATCTCCGGCGTTCAAATCATTTAAGCTATCTAATTGCATAGGTATTTATACGGAAGGCTAAAGATAATTAGTTTACCCGATATGCTCCAGACGTAAACAGGAAACCTTAACTGTAAACCCTTCAGGGCTCAATATGACCAGTAGAACTCTTAACCAATTTATTCTATATTTGTCGTTCAATTAAACTGATTTTATTCTGAAAGCTTCGGACTTATTTATTAAGGCACTGGAAAATGAAGGTGTAGAATATATTTTCGGAATACCCGGAGAAGAGAACCTTGATTTTTTAAATTCCTTAAAGGATTCTAAAATAAAACTTATTTTAAACAGACATGAGCAAGGTGCCGGGTTCATGGCTGCCACCTATGGGCGTTTAACCGGTAAGCCCGGTGTCTGCCTTTCTACGCTTGGTCCCGGAGCGACCAACTTAGTGACTCCCGCTGCCTATGCCCAGCTTGGCGGGATGCCCATGCTGCTTATTACCGGGCAAAAGCCTATTAAAAAAAGTAAGCAGGGCCGGTTTCAGATTGTAGATATTGTTGATTTAATGCGTCCTATTACAAAATTTACGAAACAAATTGTAAATGGAAATAATATCGGGTCGCTTGTGCGTGAGTCCTTTCGTTTAGCGATGGAGGAACGTCCGGGTGCTGTGCACCTGGAATTGCCTGAAGATATTGCTGCGGAAGAGTGTGAAGAGCGGATTTTTAAAGTGATTGGCCATCGTCGGCCTGATGGAGATACGAGGGTTATCCAGGAAGCCGCTAAAATGATTGAGGCCGCTAAAATGCCTTTATTATTGATTGGGGCAGGAGCTAACCGCAAGAATACCAGCAGGGCGCTGACGGAGTTTATCGAAAAAACCGGAATCCCATTTTTTAATACGCAGATGGGAAAGGGTGTCGTGGATGAAAGGCATCCTTTGTTCATGGGAACAGCTGCTTTGTCGGACCACGACTTTTTGCATATGGCTATTGACAAGGCAGATCTGATCATTAATGTGGGACACGATGTGATTGAAAAGCCTCCGTTTTTTATGCATGTTGGCGGAACTCAGGTAATTCATGTTAATTTTTTTCCTGCGCAGGTAGATACCGTTTATTTCCCGCAACTAAATGTAATTGGGGACATCGCACACTCCGTAAAGCAGCTTAGCCATTGTATTAAGGATAAAAGCAATTGGGATTTTTCTTATTATTCGAGGGTACGATCGGAAGTGGAAAGACATCTTTCAAAATATTCCATGGATAACCGTTTTCCTGTGTTGCCTCAGCGACTGGTTCATATTGTTCGGGAGGAATTACCTGAAGATGGAATTGTTACTTTGGACAACGGGGTTTATAAAATTTGGTTCGCACGCAATTACAGGTGCTACCAGAGTAATACCTTACTATTGGATAATGCATTGGCAACGATGGGAGCAGGGCTTCCTTCGGCGATGGCTGCAAAATTAATTAATCCGGACAAAAAAGTTATTTCCGTTTGCGGAGACGGTGGATTTATGATGAATTCCCAGGAACTGGAAACGTCTGTCCGGCTGGGATTGAATCTGGTGGTGATTATTTTAAATGACAGTTCTTATGGAATGATTAAATGGAAGCAGGAAGGAATGGGGTTCGCCAATTTCGGTTTGGATTATGCAAACCCTGATTTTGTCAAGTATGCGGAAAGTTATGGCGCCTATGGATACCGGCCAACAAGTGATGAAAATTTCAAAGAGATTTTAAAAAAATGTTTGAACGCGAAAGGAGTTCATGTGATTGATCTGGCAGTCGACTATTCATTAAATCATTCCATTCTGAATGTTTTGCTGAAGGAAAAAGAAAATATTATATAGGTTGGTATATAAGGTGAAAAAATAAAATCCCGCTGATCATGCTAAAAGTATATTCACCCTACGACCGTAGTTTAATCAAAGAAATACCGACAGTTGGAAAGAAGGAGGTAGAACAGGCCTTAAGTATTGCACATGGGTTATTCCTGGATCAGGCAAAATGGATTCCGCCCTATGAGCGTATGGATGTTTTAGAGCGAACTGTCGAACTTATGAAATCCCGTGTGGAGCAGCTGACTAAAACAGCAGCAGGAGAGGGGGGAAAGCCCTGGCAGGATTCTCAGGTGGAAGTTTTAAGGGCAATTAATGGTGTGAAACTGGCGGCTGAACATATCAGCCAGATTAAAGGAGAGCAGGTTCCTATGGGTTTAACCAGGGCTTCTGAAGGCCGGTTGGCTTTTGTTACAAGGGAGCCTATCGGTATCGTTTCTTCCGTCAGCGCTTTTAATCACCCTTTAAATCTGATCATTCATCAGACAGTTACTGCTATCGCTGCCGGCTGCCCGGTTATTATTAAACCGGCATTGACCACTCCGCTTTCCTGTCTTGGCTTTATGGATATTCTGAAGGAAGCAGGTCTGCCTGCTGGTTGGTGTCAGGCCATTGTTTGTGAAAATGATACTGCAGAACAATTGGTAATTGACAACAGAGTCAGTTACTTTTCTTTCATCGGATCAGCAAAAGTAGGCTGGTATTTACGATCAAAATTGAATCCGGGGACCCGCTGTGCATTGGAGCATGGAGGTTCAGCTCCGGTTATTGTTGAAAAAGACGCCGATCTGAAAGAATTACTGCCAGCCTTGCTGAAGGGTGGCTTCTATCATTCGGGACAGGTTTGTGTTTCCGTTAAAAGGGTTTTTCTTCATAAAGACATATGCGATTCAGTAGCTCATGAGCTGGCAGAAATGGCAGGGAAACTGATAGTAGGTAACCCAATGGACAAAAAAACAGAAATGGGGCCCCTCATTTTGCCCCGTGAAGTTGACAGGATAGAGGAGTGGGTGAATGAAGCGCTGGCGAAGGGAACAAGATTACTGACAGGTGGAAAAAGGATTTCCGCAACCTGTTTTCAGCCAACAATATTGCTTAACCCTCCTGCTGATATAAGGGTTTCAACTCAGGAGATATTCGGGCCGGTAGTTTGTATTTATTCTTATTCAAACAGGGAAGATGCAATTAAACTGGCCAATGCTTTGCCTTTTGCTTTTCAGGCTTCAGTATTCACTAAAAACATTGATGTGGCCCTCGATACGGTAAAGAAATTAAATGCTACGGCTGTAATGGTGAATGATCACTCTGCCTTTCGGGTAGACTGGATGCCTTTTGGTGGCAGAGGTGCTTCCGGCCTGGGAATGGGAGGAATTCCCTATTCTATACATGAAATGACCCGGGAAAAAATGATGGTTATTAAAAGTCCTGTTTTGTAATCTTCAGGGAGGTACCGTCTACGATTACGCATTCCCTTTCGCATTCCCAAATAACCTCAGTCTGCTCACTCCCCCATCCGGAAAAATGCTCAGTCTTACATGCGTAAATGGTCCATGTTGAACAATCTCCTTTTCAAAAAAATGCTCCGCATCCGCACTCAATTTCACTTTCGGCAAAATCTCTACCCAGGTTAAGTCAGGAGAAGCCAGGTCAGCAGAGCTCAAATCAAAAGGAATGCCGTTATCCAGATTCAACCCTTCAAGAATACAGCTATCCGGATAATTCCCTTTAAAGTGGCAGGTATCAACGACAATCTTATGAATAGTCCCCTGATGTGCAAGTTTCACAATAACCCAATCCCTGTTATTATGAGTCCGGTTACGCTTGGTTTCCCATCCATCGCCCATATTCATACCTCTGCCCGGCATAATCAGGTTATCCATATGACTAAAAAACATATCATTGCATAATACCGATTTACCTCCATTTACTGCAGCAGCCAAATCTATCACTTCATCCGCCTTGACCAGACTCCAGTCCTTGAACACCTCCCCATATACTTTTAAGCGTGCAACTCCTCCATCCGGAAAAATATTCAAACGCAGATGTGTCCATATTTTATCATTCTCAATTTCAAAAAAATTTTGCCGGCCCGCACCCAAAGGAGATTTTCTCAAAAGCTCGGTCCACTCCGTTAGTTGAAAATCGGCGGCACTAAGCTCCGAATGTCCGTTTACATTTTTCGGCCGATTGCAAACCTCAACCGAAGCATATGGAGGATGATTTCCCAAAAAGAAATTAGTATCAATATCCAGCCCGCGGATAACCCCTGAAGCACCCAGTTCGATAATACACCAGTCATGCCCCGGGACACGCTTCCTGCGGGACTCCCATCCATCCATCCACTTTCCGCGATCTGTATATTTATCAGCTATAAAAATTCCCCTCCCCGGCTTCAGCAAATTCCCCATCTCCGCGAAAAAGTCATCACTGCAGGCCAATGCCTTTCCACCCAAACGCCCAGCAGCAAGATCAATCAATTTTGTGAATTCCGGGTGTTCTGTTTTTTCTGTTTCCATAGTATTCAAAGGTTCAGGTTATAAATCAATTCACTTTCAGCTCCTCAGGAATTCGGAACCTATACAATCAGCTCCAAAGCACCAACCATCAATTCCGCCTGATATGAAGTGCTGCCCTTAATTTCCCCGTCAATATTTATTGCCTGAGGTGCCGGCGTTTCAATTTCAATTCGTTTAGCTTTCACAATCTGTAACAATGGAGAGTAAATATGCTTCCCCGAAAAAATAAGCGGAAACAATCTTAACAATTGCAACACAGAAACCTCTTTTACAATCAGAACATCCACTAACCCATCGTTCATAACCGACCCGGGGGCCATGCGCATTCCCTTCCCGGTATGTTCCGTATTGCAGGCCAGCACAAAACATAGTTGCCCCGAATAGGAAACTGCATCCACTTTCAGTTTTGCAGTATGTGATTTATTTCTCAGCAGGTGATAAATGCTCGCAAGCGTATAGCGTGAATCTCCCATCCAACGCCACTTTTCGGCAGTGCGGTTAATGGCTGTTACAAGACCGAACCCTAAAATATTAAAAGAGTAAATAACCTCCCTCTTCATCGTAATCTTCAGAAGATCCAGCCGGGTCACAGCCCCTTTGACAAAATGCTCCAAAGCCGTTTCAACAGTCAGAATTGCAAGATCATGGCAAAGCGCATTACCGCTGCCACAGGGGAAAAGAAAAACAGGAGGTTTCGCAGAAGATGGGTTTAACATCAACCCATTCACCACTTCATGAAATGTCCCGTCTCCTCCAACAACACCAATTTTAGAATAAGACTTTAGCTCTTTTTCTTTCAAACAACCGATAAAGTATCCCGAATGCTGACTGAAAACAACCTCAACAACTTCATTTATTTTGTGGAGTTCCTGTTCAAGTTTTTCTGCAACTGAACGACTCGTTCGATTTCCGGAAACCGGATTAACAAGCAATAAAATCATTATTGCACCACCAGTTTCTTAAATACTTTTCCCGTTTCCGTCTGTATGGAAATAGTATAAAGTCCCGCAGCAAAACCACTCACATCAATCTGTTCAGTATTTTTTCCTCCAGCAATAGCATTCAGGCCTCCCCCCGCAGTGCTCGCAGCGCTACCCGCGTTTTGCGCGCCCGGTCCGCTCAATTCCCTTACATACAGTTCAGCACCCAGCAGATTAAAAATACTAATCCTGTAATTTCTAAATCCCGAAGGGTATTCAACCGTCAGCTGTTTACTGGCAGGATTCGGCCAGGCAGCAAAGATAAAACTACCGTTACCCTGAATACCCGTAGAAACATTCAGGTTGTTTTTAATATTACTCCTCGAAGTATTCACCGTAGCAGATTGCTCCGTTCTTAAACTTGGGTTACAGGTAATCCCCCAGGAAGTTTCCACAATCCATCTTCCGTTTGGATAACTCAGGTAGGCGGCATCAGCCACAGTTGTTTGAGAACCGGCAACACCACTCACCGCACTGAAAATTCCGGTATTATTATCATCCCTGTACAATACATAAGAAGACAAGGTAGGAACAGGAAGAGGCTGTCCTTCGATTTCGTATTGGTTCCAGGTAAATACACCAGGTGTAGCCTGAACCGAATAAATCGTATTATGGTAAGGGCTCAAAGGACTGTAATTGCCACAGGTATCACGGATCCCTATCTTATATCGGTAGGCGCCTGAATTAGGATCTCCAGTAAATGGAAAATATTTTGTCCTCACCGTATCTAAAAATTCACTCAACGCACTATAGGGTAGTGCCCCAATCTGTTTGTAGTTATTGGTTGTTATTTCACGGTAAACAATAAAACTGTCTATCGTTCCAACAAGTGGCTTATCCCATACGATCAGGTTATGCTTTGAACTGTCATCCACCGTTACCATGCAAATATTAAGAGCAGTAAGAGCAGTGTTAACAGAAAACACAGCGGAGCTATCACTTCTGCAACCTGAGCTGTTCTTAACTACAACCTGGAAGTTTCCGGATTTAGTTACGCTAATTGACTGAGTCGTTGCTCCTGTAGTCCACAGATAAGTACCTCCGCTTATCGCGGAACTGGTTAAAGTAACAGTACCACCCACGCAAGGAGTCATTGAGCCTGCAGAACCAATTGTCGGAGTCGCCGGAGGATTCACAAAGCTCACCTGCACAGCAGAGGAAGTAACGGGACAATTATTTTTAAGAATAGTCACAGAGTAGTAACCATTTTGAGTGACTGCAAATTTGCTGCCAGTTGCCCCCGTAATTTGCATATTGTTTATATTCCAATTATAGGTAAATCCTGCACCTGTGTTTGCGCTAAGTATGACCGTATCTCCCGTACAGGAAGTTACTGGCCCGGAAGGACTAACGGTTGCCGTTTGAGTACAGGCCGTTCCGGTAGCTAAAATATATCCAGGCTGAGTCAGGGTATCTGTGCAGCCATTCGCCTTATCAGTAGCAATCAATACAACATCATAGGTGCCCGCAAACTGATACGTATAAAAGTGTGTTGCGCTATTGGAAGCATTGGTCATACCATCTCCTGTGTACCACGTAAAATTATAGCTGTTAAGGCTGGGAGTGGTATTATTTAATGCCACTGAAAGCGGAGCCGGACCTGTCTGAGGATTAGCATTAAAAGCCAAATTGTAATTTGGTTTATTGGCAGAAACCGGAACAGTAAAAGAAGCAAAACAGCCTGAAGTATCACTGATTGCCAGCGTATACGTTTTTGCTGAAAGCCCTGTTGCATTCAGGCTGGTCCCCCCATTACTCCAGGAATAAGTATAAGGGGATCTTCCTCCCGACACAGACGTAATGGAAACAGACCCATCCTTACTTGAAGTACAGGAAGCATTCGTAATTGCCGGCGCAGAAATGGAAATCGCTAACGGTTGTGTAATACTAACCGAAACGGAAGAAGTACATCCGGCATCAGTAGCAGTAACCGAATAGCTGCCAGCCAGAAGCCCTGTTACCGTAGGACCTGAAGCGCCATTGCTCCAGTTGAAGCTGTAGGGAGGCACACCCCCGCTAACGGTAGCAACCGCACTTCCGTTATTCCCCCCATTGCAGGTTACATTTACCGGTGAACCAATGCTGACACTAATCCCGCTGCTTGAATTGGTAAGTGTACTTGAAGCAGTCGTAACACAACCTTTGGAATCAGTGACTGTCACCGTATAAGAACCAGCAGGTAGTCCACTGATCGTTGATGTTGTGGAACTATTACTCCAAACATAACTAAATCCAGCAGTGCCTCCTGTAATGTTGAGGCTTAACTGTCCATTCGCTTTTCCGCAGGTGGGTGAAGTTGAATTTATATTGACAGTTAATGTGCAAATTTGGGGAACAAAAACCCAGGCAGCTCCTGTATTGGTATTATCACCGGACCCTCCTATAATACTAGTATTCCCATCGGTGGAAATAGAAACAGAACGCCCCTGATACACCTGAGCACCAATAGCCCCCATACCACTCAGCCTCCCGCCTCGCTGAGTCCACACTCCTCCGCTGCGGGTATAAACCCAGGTAGCTCCGGCATTGGTGTTTTCACCGGATCCTCCAACCATCGCTGTATTCCCATCCGCTGAAATTGCAACAGAAATACCTTGTTCAGCTCCGGAATGAGGGCCTGCGGCCTTCAGTTTAGTTCCCTGTTGGGTCCAAACACCACCAGAGCGGGTAAAAATCCATACTGCTCCTAAATTGCTTGAATCACCAGACCCCCCTACAAGAGCTGTATTCCCATCCGATGAAAGAGCAACTGAGCTGCCCTGAAAGGCTGCTCCGGAAAAGGATCCCGTGCCAACCAATTTATTCCCTTGTTGTTTCCAAACTCCTCCGCTCTGGGTATAAATCCATGCTGCGCCTGCATTACTGTTATCATACCATCCACCGGCAATAATGGTACTTGCATCAGATGAAATGGCAACAGAATGTCCCAGATTCGCTGAGCCTGAAGTCCCGGAACCAAGCAGTTTATTTCCGGATTGCGACCACACTCCTCCGGAGCGTGAATAAACCCAGACCGCACCTGCTCCGCTATTTTCCATTTGTCCTCCCACTACAATTGTATTCCCGTCAGCAGAAATGGAAACAGCGATTCCCTGATAGATAGTTGTACCTGTATCTCCGGTACCAACCAATTTATTTCCCTGCTGGGACCAGACTACCCCCGAACGGGTATATACCCATGCGGCACCAATGCCGCTGTTATCAAAATAGCCACCGGCAACCGCAGTATTTCCATCTGCCGAAATCGCCACAGAATAGGCCTGTTCCGCAGAACCTGAAGCCCCGGTACCCGTCAGCTGAACTCCTTGCTGGGTCCACACTCCGGCTGAACGGGTATAAAACCAGACAGCCCCCACTCCACTACTTGCACCATACCCACCAACAATGGCGGTATTTCCATCCGACGAAATTGCAACTGCAGCACCCTGATTTGCTGAAACTGTATCACTTGTTCCTCTCAACTTATTTCCCTGTTGAAAACTGGGATAAGGTGTTGGCTTAACTATAAAGGGGACGCTGCTCGTATCTGTTCCGCTCCCGGTCGAAATCAACACCTTCCCTTTTACGGAACCAGGCATAACCAACCCAACCAATTGGGTGCCAGTATTTGATATCACCAAAGCATTAACAGCAGGACTCCCAACAGTAAATAACGTAGGACTTCCAAGATTAGTCCCGTTAACAGTAAACAAAGTTCCCGGAGGGCCGCTTGACGGGCTGATAGAAGTAATAACAGGTGCTGCAACAGTATAAACCCAGGCGGCTCCACTATTTCCATTGTCCTGAAATCCGCCTGAAATAGCAGTAGTCCCATCAGATGAAATACTCACCCGGGTTCCCTGATAGGCCGCGCCGGAAGCTCCTGTACCCACTAATTTATTTCCTTGCTGAGTCCATACTCCACCTGCACGGGTATAAACCCACATGGCTCCGGCATAATTATTATCTTCATATCCACCTATGAGTGCAGTATTTCCATCAGCTGAAAGCGACACAGATTGACCCTGAGCTGCTGCCCCTGTGGCACCACTACCAATCAACTTATTTCCTTGTTGAGTCCAGACGCCTCCCGACCGGGTATAAATCCAAAAGGCTCCTGAATTGGTATTATCTCCCTCACCACCAACGATGGCTGTATTTCCATCGGCTGAAAGAGAAACTGAATTACCTTGTTCTACAATTGTACCAATAGCCCCGGTACCCACTAGTTTATTTCCTTGCTGGATCCAGCTTGCACCATTCCAGCCATACACCCAGGCTGCCCCGGCACCGCTATTATCATACTGACCACCAACTATAACAGTAGTACCATCGGATGAAATGGAACTGGAACATCCCTGATATACTCCACTGCTTCCAGGAATAGACCCGGTTCCGACCAATTTGCTTCCTGATTGCGTCCATGTTCCGCCGGTCACTCCTCCGGAAGTACGTGTTTCACCTGAGCGTGTAAAAACCCATGCTGCGCCAACATTACTGTTATCATACCATCCACCCACAACAGCCGTATTCCCATCAGCCGAAATCGAAACCGACATACCCTGCTCTGCATTCCCTATAGCACCCGTACCTACCAGTTTATTTCCCTCCTGAGACCAGGTTCCACCGGCACGCACATAAACCCATGCTGCTCCCACCAGACTATTATCATGATATCCTCCTACGATTGCTGTATTCCCGTCAGCTGAAATAGCGACAGAACTTCCTTGATAGGATAAACCCACAGCTCCTGTACCTTTCAGCTTTCCTTGTTGCGTCCATGCTCCGCCAGACCGCACATATACCCAGGCACCCCCGACACCACAACTATCATAATCTCCTCCCACAATAGCCGTATTTCCATCAGATGAAACAGCGGCTGAATAACCATAATTGCCGGCACACAATTCCCCTGTGCCCGTTAACTTATTCCCCTGCTGAAATCCGGGATAAGGTGTCGAGGTCACAGTAAAAATGCCGGCACTGATTCCGGTCCCATTGGGTGTTGCAAAGGTAACAAGGCCTGTTACCGCTCCCGGCATAACCAGTCCCACAGCCTGTGTTGTCGAATAGGAAACTACAACCGCATTAATACCTCCAATAGTAAAAGCCGTCGGACTTGTTAATCCGGTACCTGTTATGGTAACCAAAGTTCCAACTGCACCGCTTGCCGGACTGAACGAGGTAATAGTAGGTCCCTGCGCATTTATTGTAGCAGCAAAAAAGGACAATACGATAATCAGCTTTGTACTAGTTTTCATTGTATATGATTTCCAATTTTAAAAATTTACTGCACCACCAACTTCTTAAACACTTTCCCCGTTTCTGTCTGTATAGATATTGTATAAACCCCTGCAGCAAAACCACTAACATCAATCTGTTCCGTATTTTTCCCACCACCTGGATTAACAACCCCACCGCCCGCGTTTGACGCGCCTGGACCACTCGTTTCTTTCACAAACAGTTCAGCACCCAGCAGATTAAAAATACTGATCCGGTAATTTCTATATCCAGCGGGATAGGCAATTGTTAATTGCTTGCTTGCCGGATTGGGAAAAGCCTCAAAGTTGAAATTGCTCATAGCAGCAACGCCAGTAGCAACATTCAGGTTATTTTTAATATTGCTTCGGGAACTGTTCACTGTAGTGGATTGCTCCGTTCTCATAGTTGGAGTACAGGAAATGCCCCAGTCTGTCTCCACCAGCCATCTCCCGTTTGGAAAGGAAGCATATGCAGGATCAGCAATAGTAGTTTGGGAGCCTGCCACACTGTTCACAATACTAAAGCCGGAAGTAGCAGTATTACTGCGATACAGGACATAGGAGGTAAGTGAAGGAACCGGAAGAGGCTGGCCCTCTATCACATATTGGTTCCAGGTAAATACTCCACCTCCATTATCCACAATAAAAATAGTGTTGTGAAACGGACTCATGGTACTGTAATTTCCGCAGGTATCCCTCACCTGAATTTTGTACCTGTAAGTTCCCCCATTGGGATTCCCTGTATTCGGAAAATATTTTACCTGCACCGTATCCGTAAACTGACTCAGGGCAGCATAAGGTACTGCTCCAATTTGTTTGTAAACATTTGTGGTGATTTCGCGGTAAATGATAAAGCTGTCAATGCTAAGTATGGAAGGCTTCTCCCAGATCAGCACATTGTGAAGCGAATTGGTATCCACAGTTACCATGCACATATTAATATGTGTCAGGGAAGCATTAACAGTATCAATAGCCGAAGACGCGCTGCATCCCGCACCATTGGAAACCGTCACCTGATAATTACCGGACTTGCTTTCCACAATTGACCTTGTCGTGGCACCTGTACTCCAGAGATAAGTACCACCAGTAATGACCGAAGATGTCAGTGTCACAGCTCCACCTACACATGGAATTATAGACCCCGTAGAAGTTATACTCGGAGTAGCCGGGCTTGTCACAAAGTTCACCTGAACGGCTGCTGAAGTCACCGGACAGTTATTCTGCATTATAGTGGCGGAATATAAACCGCTTTCCGTTACAGCAAGCTTGCTGCTTGTTTCACCACTGATAGCCACACTCCCTATATTCCATTGATAGCTGACAGCACCAATAGCAGTAGAACCTGCGCTCAGCAGCACAGTATCCCCCTGGCATTTGCTGATCGGGCCGGAAGGGGTCACGGAAGCCGTATAGCCACAGCCCGTTCCCGTCACATTGATATAAGGGTGTTTGGACAGCGTATCACTGCAACCGCTGGCAATACTTGTAGCGATTAAAGCCACATCATACGTTCCGGCAT
>JABDEY010000048.1 GCA_013286805.1 Bacteroidota bacterium
AAATCCCGCATTTCTTTGGTGAACATCCAGGAATCAGATTTAATTTCAAATTCAGATCCATTTTTCCATCCCCCCAGTTTGAATGATTTTATTTTGCAGATCGCTGCAAATTCAAAATTGGGATCATATTTGGCTCCCAGACCTGGCAATGCGGATAATTCCCCATGGTTCATCCGACCTCCGTTTGCCAGGCTTCCGCATTGTGGATAGGGCTTAGGAAGGGGTTTAACACGATATTCAATCGTTCCCATATTGCGCTTTTCTCCGCTTTCCAGGGTAGCAGTAACTGTTATCACGGCCTTTACTCCGCTTACTCCAGTCGCATTATATTTTCCATTTCCTGTAGCAGTAAGGGTACCTGTGCTAATGGTTGCTGTAATTCGTTCATTGGGAATTCCGGGAACTGAAATAGTGACCGGATTCGTAACTCCCATGTACAACAGGTTCATCTTATCTGCTGACACATTTATTGCAGGGCGGGCCACGATATATTCTGATTGGTAAGGGTAGGAGATGCTTTTTCCACTGGATGATTTGAGCGATATAGTGCCTCCCCATTTAACTATTCCTTCCTTTAGTGTTTTGCTGACATACTTGCCAATGCCTTCACTGACAGGCAGGGTGTCCTGATTTCCATTGAGCACGATTGGTTTTTGCGTTTTACTGAAGGCTGCTATAAATACATCTGCTTTATAGTCCTCTCCCAGCAGTACATAATTACTTTGCGGGATAACCTTGGGTGCGATAGTATCAAATTTTACAATATCCGTATCGAATTGCTTCAGCAGATAGTCCACTGTCACGGATTCTGCATTCTTTACATCATTCTGAAGTTTCGAAAGTATGGTAACAGCGGCTACTATTGGGGTGTTATAGAAATTATAGAGTTCCCAGTTTTCATTCTCTTCGGAATACTTCGGGTCGGCAATTTCCAAACCAATATCAACTCTGGCTCTGTCATTGGGTGAAATAAATGATTCCAGCTTTGCTTTAAAAGCAAGTAGTCTGTTTTTCAGCTCCCTCGAGTATCCCTTTGATCCATCCTCCGAGGCTCCTATCATCAACTGGGTAGTTATATTATTGTCTTCTTTATTTTTTAAAAAGTTCAGGTGCAGCGTATCCGCAACTCCCGCATCAATCTTCTCCGTTTTCATTACCAATTCCTTTTTCAGGCCCAACAGGTAGTTGTCCAATTCGATGGATTGCTTTTTCACTTCCTGTGCTTTTTGCCAGTTGGGTGTGACCCTTATGGGATCCACACTTTTTGCAAGGTCAAAGTCCGTATACAATTTTTCATTCCTCGCTGAAAAATTTCCGGTCGTTTTGCAGAGACTTTCATTAACTACCACAAAGGCATTTAATATCTCCTTTGATACATTTAAAGCCAATAATGCGGTGAGTACCAGGTACATCATCCCGATCATTTTCTGTCTGGGTGTTTCTTTTCCGGAAGCCATGATAAGAAGGTTTTAGAAGTTTAGATAGCTTCATAATGCATCAGGAGCAAAAAAGATACAGTTCGGAAAATAAAAATCAGGAAGGAGGATTAGGTGATTTTGGGTGGTAGGTCGTAGGTGGTGGCTTTTGGGTGCGTGGTGTGGAGCGTATCGGGAGAAGAATCTTATTTACAATTTCTCTTGTTTTGCCTGTTCAGCTTCCAGCAAATCATTCAATTCTTTATGAAGTACTCCTGTTTTATCAAAGTATTCATACACATTTGCAGCTTGCCTGTTTTTAAGCTGGATTGGCCTGCCTGAAGAGGGCAGTCTGGAATAAGCAAACACCTGAGCCTCTTTCAGCTGTTTGCCTTCTGCTTCAAGGTCTTTGATTAGTTCAGGTTGAAAAATTTCAAAATACTGTTCTGCACTGAGTTTATTATTAAAAAAATCAGCCTGAAAATTCGAGAGTGTTTCCATACTTCCCTCCTCGGTATTCAGAAAGTAAAGAATTCCTGCCGCATCCGTTAATAACAAATGTCCCATTTTTGTGATGAGCATAACGGTCTTGTCTTTCCCGGCAAGCCATTGCCAGGCAATAATCATCCGCTCAAGGTCGAGCTTCTTCTGATCAATAATGTATTTCTTAATGTCCACTCTTTTCTCTCTGCTGCTGTTCCAATATTTTCAGGATGAGCTCGTTCTGCTTTTCAAGGTGAACCAATACGGTTTCAATTTCCAGTTCGGCTTTGGTGTTGATCTCGAAGTCGGCTTCTGCCCTTGCTTCTGCATGTTTGGACTGCAGGTTTTGCCCAACCATAATCAGTGGCATCAGGAAAATTTGTATCACGTTGGATATAAACAACCACAGGGCAAATGCCGGAAAGGGGTCAAAGGCCCAGGTTGCAGGCATAAGTATATTCCATCCAAGCCATACGACTGTCCAGATAAAGATGACCAGAAAGAATCCCATGCTTCCGACTTTGTCTGTTATCTTAATCGCCAGCTTGTCCAGAGCGGATAATTGCTCTTTGTGCTCGATATTGGTATTTCGGATTGGTTTTTTGTCCCTTCTGAGGAACTGCAGAATTCCTGAATGATGTGTTTCCATTGTTGTTTTTAAATTTAATTTCTAAGCTACATAAATTTTATGAATTTGCTGCTAAGCGGGTTTTGCCAAATTATTCCTTCAATAGAATTTTAATGTCCCCTATCAGACGATCCACGTCTGAGGTTACTGTGCCGCTGTAAATTCCTCTTATGTGTCTATTCTTATCTACCAGTGTCAGGTTTTGAGAGTGTACCAGGAAACCTGCTGTTTCAAGCAGATAGGAGGTATGTGCCAATTTTAACGTTTCTGTTTTATCTCCTCTTAGAAAATACCACTGAAATGGAACCGCATCGTGCGCTCTGGCATATTTTGCAAGTACTGGCACCGAATCCGCATCTGGTGTTACGGTATAGGAAACGAATTTTATCCGGTCATTCCCGGGGAAGGTTTTTTCTACTCTTTCCATCTCTGCATTCATTTGAATGCATACTCCCTGACAACTGGCAAAGAAGAAATTTGCTACAAATAGTTTGTTCTTAAACGTATCAAGGGTTATCACCTGCCCTGACTGATCCGTCATTTTAAAACCGGAGACAAGGTGATCAACTCCGCTCTTTCCTAATGTATCGCTGATGTTTGCTCCGTAAACAGGCAAAACGCGTATGGAACTTTTATGCCCGCAGGCTCCAATAAACGTAGCAAAAACTATTAAAAAAAACAGCTGCGGGAAAGCCTTAATTATTCTTAACACGCTACGGCTAAAACTTTATTATCACTGTCTCATGAGTAAAATCTTGCCACTGCTTTTCAATTTACCGGAGGTGATAGAGTAGAAATAAACTCCTGAGGTCAGCTGAGTGCCTTCATCGTTCTTCCCATCCCATGTATTCTCGTAATAGCCCGGAACTACCCTTTGACCCTGCACAAGGGCCTTAACTGCCTTACCCTGAATATTATAAATCACAATGGAAACTGTTCCGGGTGCATTCAGGGTATAGCCTATATGTATCTGTTGGTCAAAAGGATTTGGAAATACATTGGTAATGATTTTGGAATTGGCCGTTACATTATTAACTGCAAGCAAGGTGTCTCCGGCCAGCAGCGCCGCTATATTAATATTTTCATCCCCAGGCTGGTAAATGAGGTATTGAAAGGAGTCGAACAACATTTCATTTGTCGTACTTGTTCCTGCTGTAATGGTTTGTGGTGGATTATTGAAATTATTCGGATTGTTGGAGGTGTTGTCATAAGTATGGGTGGCAAAAAGTGTATAGCCCGCAGGCACCTTCACTAAATTCGGGTAGGTGTAATAACCCTGCCAGCGGAAATCCCATTTTTTTACCCGAACAAGTGGGATCGTGTCTGTTCCTTTATAAGCATAATCGGTTATGCTGACACCAATTTTATGCTGATGCGGGAAGGAAGAAAACAGGGAATATGAAGTGGTCGCAGGAACCGCTACGGATGCGGTATTAACTGTTACCTGATTGGCGGGAATATTTAAGAACCAGTTCTGCAGAAATGTTTTGGTGCTTACCTCGCGGACTCCGGTTGTGCCTGCAGGATAGAAAAAGAAACGAATTTGTGTGCTGTCCACTTTTCCTGCTGTACCAAAAGGGTAATGTATCTGCAGCACAATGTTGCAGCCTTTCTTCAGCCTTGTCCCGATCATCAGGGGTGCCTTGCCCGGGTATAGCGTTGGCTGTGCTCCGGGGGCATAGCCTCCAATGGCAACATCTGAGCTTGGCATGTTAAAACAACTGCCCGATAAATCATTTACCTCTGTTCCTGTTGTATCCATGTAGATTAATACGTGGTGTACAATTGCAGGATTACCCGGAACTACTTCAAAAGCCCGTATGATACGGTCTGCAGGCAGGTTTGTGGGGAGCACGAAACAATTGTATGCATCTGTTGTAGTGGCGTTACTCGTGAAGGGAGCTATTTTTGCAATCAGGTCAGGTGTGCCATAAAGTTTGTAATTATTTTTATAAATGGGGGCAACGGGGGCAAGTGTAGTATCTCCAGCGGGTGATCCTGCTGCTATCCAGTTGAGAATGGTGTTCTTCTGTGTCTGGTTCAGAATGCGTTCTCCGACGAAACGATGGTAAGTCGTATCAGGTGACCAGGGCGGCATGAGACCTCCGCCTATGTAAGTGGAAATCAGTTTGGCATATGCCAGTGTCTGTGAATAATTCTGAAGCGGCATGGGGCCTATACCGTCAGGATTATGACAGGTAGTACAATTTGCATAAAAAATCGGGGCTACGTCTTTATAAGTTGTTTGCGCTGTTCCTTTAAGCAGGAAACCACTTAATAAAACACAGAATAAAGTAATTTTTTTCATGGAATAGAATTTATTGTTGGACAATTGAGTTTTATGCCTTTAATTACGTCGCTAAAGTACGTTTTTTTAGCAAAACATGAGTCCCGTCATGAAATAATTAGACGGATACGCTCTAATTTGTACTTTTGACCTGATTGGAACACAAAGAGGCACATTTTACCGGCTCAGAAACGGTTCGCGACATCGTAATAGGTATGTCTGACGGACTTACGGTTCCCTTTGCGCTTACAGCTGGCCTGAGCGGCGCCGTTAATACCAATACCATTGTCATAACGGCAGGCATTGCAGAAATTATTGCAGGATCCATTGCGATGGGATTAGGTGGATATCTGGCTGGCAAAACAGCTTATGACCATTACTATGCTGAGCAAAAAAGAGAATATCAGGAAGTGGAAGTAGTCCCGGAAAAGGAAAAGCAGGAGATCGAGGAGATATTGGCTGATTATGGGATTTCACAACAGGTGAAAAAAGATTTTGTGGACGAACTTGCAAAAGACAAGCACAAATGGGTGAATTTCATGATGAAATTTGAACTAAAACTGGAAGAACCTGATTTGAACAGCGCACGGAATTCAGCTATTACAATTGCTTTGGCCTATATACTGGGCGGTTTTATTCCCTTGTCCTCTTACTTTTTTACAACTACTCCAAGGCATGGACTTTATTACTCGGTTGGGGTGACTATTCTTGCGCTGTTGATTTTCGGGTACTCCAAGAATAAAGCGATTGGAGAGAATCCGGTTACCGGCGCCATTAAGACTACCATCATTGGCGCTTTGGCTGCAGGAGCTGCCTTTGTGATTGCCAAACTGGTTTCAGGGATCTAGTTTAACGTTTCAGGGATTTAGTTTAACGTTTCTAGGTTTAAAGTTCCAAATTCCCACCTTAAACTTTCCAAATTAAACTTTCCAAATTAAACTTCAAACTAACTCAATACCAAACTTAACATAGACTGAAATAAAAGCGTTCCGTCCGTATTTCCCAAAACCGGATCGGAAGCTCTTTCGGGATGTGGCATCATGCCAAACACATTTTTTCCTGCATTGCATACACCTGCAATATGGTCAAGGGAGCCATTCGGGTTGGCATCCGGTGTTATATTTCCCTTTTCATCACAATACCTAAAAAGCACCTGTCCGTTCGCATTCATGTTGCTCAACGTTTCCGGATCTGTATAATAATTGCCCTCTCCATGGGCTATGGGTATTTTCAAAACTTTGCCAGACTGCAAGGCTGATGTGAGGAAGGTGTCAGAATTCTCTGCTTTAATGAATACATTTTTACAGACGAATTTACGATCAGCATTATGTAACAGCGCACCGGGAACCAAACCTGCTTCACACAATACCTGAAACCCATTGCATACGCCAAAGACATTTCCTCCTTTGGCTGCAAATTCAACCACTTTTTCCATGATGGGGGCGAACCTTGCAATGGCTCCGGAACGCAGGTAGTCACCGTAAGAGAACCCTCCCGGTAGAATAATGAAATCGCATTTTTTCAGGTCTCTGTCTTTATGCCACAATTCGACAACTTTTTGTTTCATCAAATCGCGTAAGACATAAATCATGTCCTGATCGCAATTGGAACCCGGGAATATGACTACACCAAATTTAATCATGCGTTTCTTTTTTTTGTCAGGTAAACTTAGCCCCCTTCGGGGATAAGTTTTACTAAACTTTGCAAATGCAAAGTCAAGTAAATCTAAGTAATATTTTAATAGTGATTGAAAAAGATGAGGACCACAAGGCTCCACAGGATTACTTCCGCCAGCCACACTAAACGTGCCCACAAAAAATAGCTGCCAACAACAACGACTAAAGGTATCAGGGAAATAAAAAAGTAACTGTAATTCAATCCAGGTGCAAGCAGCAATGTCAAAAGACTGATGACCAACAGCCAGCGCATGACTGCGACATTACTTCTGTACTGAACCGAACGGCTGCTTAGGTCTGTCCCTCTTCCAAAGGACATAACCGCCGCAATTAACACGAACAGGAATAGCTCGAAATAAGGTTGTCCGATTTCTTCGGTAATTTTCAAATCCCTGTTCATGAATGCGAATGCCATACGGTCTGCCCAGAGGTAACTGATTCCATTGACCATGAAATAATAACAAAATACATATAAATAAGGAAGCAGAAATCCCAAAAATGCGATGACCCATTCCCGTCCTGAAAATGTTCGGAGCACACTGATGGCTATGAAAATAAACAGGATACAAACGACGGCAGGAAAATAAAACAGGGAGGCTGTAGCTATAAAAAAACCGGCTTCAAAACACGTTGCAAGAACATTTGGTTTACGGTAGGTTCCAAGAATGCAATGAAGGGCCAGCAGAACGAAAATATTGGCAATGAGGCCCGGATGAAGTTGCAATAAAGCCGGAGAAAATGAAGTAAATACGATATACAGCAATGCAGGCATATAGGTTGGTTTTCCGGAAAACTCGAATTTTTCCAGAATAAAATTGAACAAAAATGCCTGAAAGAGCAGCAACAGAAATGCAACCAGGACAGCCAGAAAGGGCTGGGAACGCAGCGGCTTTGTCAGTAATTCAAAAAGGGGCATGGGATGATCAACCAACAACGGACGCGGGTGCAGGAAAGCCGGCAGCCACAATAATGCTGTCAAAACAGGGATGATAATTAATAATACCGGCTGATGTGATCTGAAAAATCGGACTAACATTTTTTAAATTTATGTCGCGTGTTGAATGTACAATTTATTTTTACATTTGTAGGAACACAATCAAAATCTAAGAACGATGACTGACTTTTTCAATGGCTTTGGACGCTGGTGCACCCGTTTTTTTCACATCATGCCGAAAATAGGTAATAAGTATAATTTCTTTATGATTGTTGTTGGGTTCATTGCCCTGTTAACCTGGCTAAAGGTTCAGTCAAATTATACTAAGAAAGCAAGGGAAAACGGGACGCTGGAGTAAAATCAGTGATTAATTACCCGTGATTTTTATCTTGATTTGTCAGCAGGTCTGTCCCAATATCCTTTCGGTAATATTTTCCCTCGTACTTAATCATCTCTGCGCTGCTGAAACTTTTTTGCAAAGCTTCCTGCATGGTTTTACCATAAGAAGTAACTGCGATAACCCGGCCTCCGTTTGTCACAGTTCTTTTTCCATCCGGACGCGTTCCTGAATGAAACAACATACTGTCCTTTACATTTTCCAGTCCTTCTATTACTTTTCCTTTTTCATACTCACCCGGATAGCCTCCGGCTACGAGCATGACTGCGGAAACAAAGCGCTCATCAACCTCGAACGTTCTGCTGCTCAGGCTGCCTGAAGCAACTCCTTCGAACAGGTCGAGCAGGTCTGATTTGATGCGGGGAATAACTGCTTCAGTTTCAGGATCCCCCATGCGGCAGTTATATTCAATGACAAAGGGTTCACCTGCAACATTCATCAGACCGATGAAAATAAATCCTTTGTAGTTGATTCCTTCCTGTACTAACCCATTAATAGTAGGCTTCACAATACGCTCTTCTACCTTTTGCAGAAATTCCGGACTGGCAAATGGTACCGGAGATACAGCGCCCATCCCACCGGTATTGGGACCGGTATCCCGCTCGCCTATTCGTTTGTAATCTTTTGCTGCCGGTAATATTTTATAAGAAGTTCCATCCGTGAGTACAAAAACGGACAACTCAATGCCTTTTAAAAATTCTTCAATGACTACTTTGGCGGAAGCATCCCCAAACTTAGCATGGGCAAGCATTTCCGTTAATTCTGATTTGGCTTCACTCAATGTGGCAGGAATGACTACGCCTTTCCCTGCCGCCAGTCCGTCTGCCTTCAATACATACGGAGGTTTCAGGGTTTCGAGAAAACGAAGGCCTTCTGCAAGGGTTTCCTTGCTGAATGTCTGGTACCAGGCAGTCGGGATATTATGTCGCTGCATAAATTGCTTGGAAAAATCCTTGCTTCCTTCCAGGGCTGCTCCGTCTTTTTTTGGGCCTATGACTGGAATTGCCTTCAATTGTTCCTGTTCCAGAAAATAATCGTGTATGCCCTTTACCAGCGGAGCCTCAGGTCCGACAATAACCATATGGATACTGTGTTCCAAAACGAACTCCCCGATGGCCTCAAAATCCATTTCGGAAATTGCTACGTTTGTTCCAAAGGCCTGAGTGCCTGCATTTCCAGGCAATATGTACAGGGTCTCTAATTTAGGGCTTTGGGAAATTTTCCAGGCAAAAGCAGATTCACGGCCTCCGGAACCTATCAGTAAAATTCTATAAGGGGATGTGCCCATAAACTACTATAAGGGGATATTCCCATGCTTTTTTCTGGGGAGTTTCGCCACTTTATTTTCCAGCATCTTAAAGGCTTTGATCAGTTTTTCACGCGTGTCTTCCGGCAGAATTACTTCATCTATATAGCCACGTTCAGCCGCACGATAGGGGTTGGCAAAATGCGCAATGTATTCTTCTGCCTTTTCAGCCAGTTTGGCTTTAGGATCTTTGGCTTCAGAAATTTCCTTTTTGAAAATGATCTCTGCAGCTCCCTGGGCACCCATAACAGCAATCTCCGCCGTTGGCCATGCGTAATTCATATCTGCTCCAATGTGCTTGCTGTTCATCACATCATATGCCCCTCCGTATGCTTTTCGGGTAATGACTGTTATCCGGGGTACGGTGGCTTCGCAAAAAGCATAAAGCAATTTAGCCCCGTTTGAAATGATTCCATTCCATTCCTGATCTGTTCCGGGCAGAAAACCTGGCACATCCTCAAACACCAGTAACGGGATATTAAAGGAATCGCAGAAACGAACAAAACGGGCAGCTTTGGCAGATGAGTTAATATCCAGAACGCCTGCCAGATGAGCAGGCTGATTGGCAACGATACCCAGGCTTTTCCCTGCCAGTCGGGCAAAGCCTACCACTATGTTCTCTGCAAAATTTTTATGAACCTCGCAAAATGTATCTGCATCAATCACTCCGGCAATGACCTCGCGCATATCGTAAGGCTGATTTGGATTCTGGGGAATGATGGTATTTAGCACAACCCGTTTTTCGTTCCCGCTGTTTTCGTAAGGCAGGGCCGGAGCCTGTTCTTCACAGTTCTGAGGCATATAGCTTAACAGGCGCTTAATATCAGCAATGCACTCTGTTTCATTCGCACAGGAAAAATGGGTAACACCCGATTTAACGGAATGGGCGGAGGCTCCACCGAGTTCTTCCGAGCTTACTTCCTCATGCGTTACAGTCTTTACCACATTCGGTCCGGTCACAAACATATAGGAGGTATGCTCTACCATCAGCACGAAATCGGTAATAGCCGGGGAATATACGGCGCCTCCCGCGCAGGGACCCATGATGGCTGAAAGCTGAGGGACCACTCCCGATGCGATGGTATTGCGGTAAAAGATATCTGCATAACCTCCCAATGATACAACACCTTCCTGTATACGTGCACCTCCGCTGTCATTTAATCCAACTACAGGAGCTCCATTCTGCATGGCAAGATCCATGATCCTGCAGATTTTCTCTGCATGTGTTTCTGATAAAGAGCCTCCAAATACCGTAAAGTCCTGTGAAAATACATAGACAAGGCGGTTATGGATGGTACCAAATCCAGTCACAACTCCATCCCCAAGGTATTTTTCCCGTTCCAGACCAAATTCATTTGAACGGTGGGTGACAAATTTTCCAATCTCCTCAAAGGACCCGTCATCCAGAAGCAGGTGCAGGCGTTCGCGGGCCGTAAGTTTTTTCTTTTTATGCTGGGAATCAATGCGGACCTGGCCTCCGCCTAATTCGGCTTCAGCCATTTTGGCTTTAAGAATGTCAATCTTGTTTTCCATGTTTAAATATATTCAAACCAAATTAGACAATATGCTGAATGCTTCCTATTATCCTGTTAGAAGTTTTCATGCTTTCTGAAGTGTTATTACTGTTACCTCCGGCCAGATACCCACTCTGCCTGGAAATCCGATAAAACCAAATCCCCTGTTCACGTACAGGCGCTTGCCGTTTTCTTCATACAGTCCTGCCCAACGCGGATAGCGGTACTGCACGGGGCTCCACTTAACGCCCGGAATTTCAACTCCGAACTGCATACCATGGGTATGTCCTGCCAGTGTAAGATGAATGTGCTTGGGATAATGCAGAGTTTGTGCATCCCAATGAGAGGGGTCGTGGGAAAGTAATATCTTGAAAGCATCATCCGGTACTCCGGCCATGGATTTGTCCATATCCCCGTATTTTGCAAAACTTCCGTTTCCCCAGTTTTCCAATCCAATTAAAGATAAATAGTACCCGTTTTTTTCGATCCTGGTATTTTCATTTAAAAGCAGGCGGAACCCAAGTTCCTTGTGAATTTCTTTAAGCCGGTTATGGTTCTTCAGCTTTTCTTCTGCTGAGTCCCAGGTGGAATAATCTCCGTAATCGTGATTACCAAATATGGAATAGATCCCCATGGGGGCGTGCAATTTCTTAAAGTCAGATATCCAGGGTTCCATTTCTGAAGCGAGACTATTGACAAGATCACCTGTAAAGAAAATAAGATCCGACTTTTGTTCATTCGCCAGATCAACCCCACGTTTTACTGCCTCCTGATCGTCGAAACTCCCGGAATGAATGTCCGATAATTGCGTAATAGTAAGGCCATCAAAGGCCTGGGGGAGGTCCTTGAATTTTAGGGTGACTCTATGAACTTTGAAGTTGTATTTACCTTTGGTGACTCCATATAAAATAGAGACAAAGGGAATAGCTGCCAGCATTAATCCAACCTGGGAAAAAAACTTTCTCCTTCCTTCAAAATAAGGTATTGCAGAGAAACGATCTGTGCTGATCTTACCGAGGCCCACCCCAGCTGCCCTCAGGAGGCGATATACATCCTCTAAAAGCAGGGAAACAACCAAAATGAGTTTAGGCACATACAGCAATACAAACAGTGCCATAACAAGGGCAATCTTACCGCGCCCCGGGCCGGCATGCCTGTCAAACTTTAAAAGAGTATATATGGTTAAACATAGAAATGCTATATTTATTGACCAGTAAACCCAGTTGATAACCTGCCGGGTCTTTTCGGAGGAAATACCGGAAAAGGCAGTTTTTATACTGCGGAAGGAATAGAGGTCTATAAGAACGAGAACAAACAGGAGTATGCAAACTCTGAAAATAATAACGGATGAAGTGGTATTCATAAATTTAAATCAGCAATTTACTCGTTAGGGTACGAATTTACACGTAATTAATTGCGAAGCACCTATGACCTTAATAAAAAATAAGCCCCAAATAAAAGTTTATCCTTATAAAGAGGTGCTGAATACCTGTTTGAGCTATTTTGACGGAGATGAGCTGGCGGCTACTACCTGGATGAATAAATACGCCTGCAAGAACGACAAAAATGAACTGCTGGAAAAAAGTCCGGAGGATATGCACAGGCGCATGGCTGCGGAGTTTGCAAGAATAGAAAAAAAATATACATCGAAAGGCACGGAAACTCTAAAAAGCATAAACCATGGAAAAGGCAAGGTCTCCATTAAAAACTCGACTCAGAACAGGAAGAAACGTAACAACAGGAATCTTTCAGAATATGGCCAAAGACGTTCATTTTTAACCCAGGACAGAATTTTTGAATATTTCAACAAATTCAACTATATCATTCCTCAGGGAAGTGTGATGGCCTCTTTAGGCAATAAACAGGTAATTGCTTCCTATTCCAATTGCGTGGTGTTACCCGAAATATTTGATTCCTATGGCGGGATCATCTATACGGATGAACAATTGGCCCAGTTATTCAAAAGGCGTTGTGGCGTTGGGATTGATATTTCTACCCTGCGTCCGGATGGCAAATCAGTCTCCAATGCAGCGCGCACAAGTTCCGGAGCTGTGTCCTTTATGGAGCGCTATTCCAATACCACGCGTGAAGTGGCACAGAATGGACGCAGGGGAGCTTTGATGATTACCATGGATATTGCGCATCCGGATATAGAAAAATTTATTTCCGTTAAACAGGATTTGAGTAAGATTACAGGCGCTAATATTTCAGTTCGCCTTTCGGATGAATTTATGAAAGCTGTTGATACGAATACAAATTATGAACAGCGCTGGCCTGTGGACACCAAAAATCCAAGGGTGACAAGAACGGTGAAAGCAGCTGAGATCTGGGATAATATAGTCCGCTGTGCACATAATACGGCCGAGCCCGGACTTATCTTTTGGGATAAACAACATAGCTATTCTACCTCCTCCGTTTACCCGGGATACAAGAATGTTTCCACCAATCCCTGCTCCGAAATTGCCATGCAGGGTGGGGACAGTTGCAGGCTGATGGCAGTCAATCTATACAGCCTTGTGGATGATCCTTTTACGGCAAAGGCCAGATTCAATTATGTAAAATTTTATGAAGTGGTGTATGAAGCCCAGCGGCTCATGGATGATCTGGTGGACCTGGAGCTGGAAGCGATTGAAGACATATTAAAGAAAACTAAAAGTGATCCGGAACCCGCCTACATTAAACAGATTGAACTGGAAACATGGCAATTGCTGCATGACACAGGTAAAAGGGGACGCAGGACCGGACTTGGTTTTACCGCTTTGGGAGATGCCCTGGCCGCTTTAGGACATGCCTTTGATTCAAAAAAAGCATTGATAGAAGTGGAGAAAATAATGAAAACCAAGTGTGAAGCGGAGTTTGAAAGTTCCATTGATCTGGCAGTAGAAAGAGGAAAATTTAAGGTCTTTGATCCCCGTATTGAAAACAAATCAGAATTTGTCAGCATGCTGAAGAAGGAATTGCCTGAAACGTACAAGCGCATGATGAAATTCGGACGCAGAAATATTTCCATAAGCACTGTTGCGCCTACAGGAAGTTTAAGCATTCTGACACAGACTTCTTCAGGAATAGAGCCTGTCTACATGTTGTCCTATAAACGAAGAAGGAAAATCAATACAGACAATGCCAATTCAAAGATCGCGTTCGTGGATGCGCTCGGCGATGCCTGGGAAGAGTTTACCGTGTATCATCCTAAATTAAAAAAATGGATGGAAGTTTCAGGAGAAACGGATGTTGTGAGAAGTCCATATGACGGCGCTACGGCCAATGAAATTGATTGGTTAAAACGTGTTGAACTGCAGGCGGTGGTGCAAAAATATGTAACCCACTCAATTAGTTCAACGATCAACTTACCGGGCAATGCAAGTATTGCTCAGGTAGGTGAAATTTATATGCAGGCCTGGAAAAAAGGATTAAAGGGAATTACCGTTTACCGGGATGGTTCAAGAACCGGGGTTTTAGTAAGCGGAGAAAAGGAAAATGGAACGAATTCAGCAGAAGTAATCGGGCAATCGCAGGAATCGCATCAGAAGGGTGGGACACGTCATTTGCCGAATGAACATTCCCAGCGTATTGAACATTCCGTTCGGCCCCAAAAACTGGAAGCCGATGTTGTACGTTTCAGAAATGCGGATGAAAAATGGGTGGCTGTGGTAGGCTTACTAAATGACCGGCCATTTGAAATTTTCACCGGAAAGGAAGATGATAAATTTTTACTGCCGGATTATGTTCAAAGGGGTTGGGTATTGAAAAATAAGGTGGCTGCTGGTTCTCAGTATGACTTCAATTACCTGGATAAAACAGAACAACTAAAAACGGTTGAAGGAATTTCGGGTTCCTTCAACCCCGAATACTGGAATTATGCCAAACTTATTTCAGGAGTACTATGTCATGGGATGCCGATTGTACAGGTGATTGACCTGGTTGAAAATCTGAAGTTATACAGTGATAACATCAACACCTGGAAAAGCGGAGTAACACGTGCGCTTAAACGTTATGTAAAGGATGGCGCAGCTCCGGAAGACCATAAATGCGCTTCCTGCGGGGATCCGGATGGCCTGATTTATGAAGAAGGGTGCCTGAAGTGCAGGAGTTGCGGTTACAGTGTTTGTTAGGTCGTGGACGATCTCCCGCTAAGAACAAGAATGGAACTATGTCCATTTTTCACCAATTTATAAAGGCTGCTATAGTATTCATTAAGTGCCATTAATGTGCGCGATAATAACCATATAAAATCGCCCAAAACATCGTTTCACTTTTAAGATCTCGATAGCAACAAAAAAGAATCAAAGAAGTTTTTCCAATATCTTCTCTGTCGCCCCCCTTTTCTCTGAAACATACTTCTTGCTTACTTCACTTGCTTTCATTAAGACTCCGGTGTCACCCAACAGCTTGTTGACAATTGACTGCAGTTCAGGTGCGTTATTGATTGTAAAAGCCCCACCTAATCCAACAAGGTCCAGCGCCTCTGCATTCCTCCGGTAATCCGGCCCAAAAATAGTTGGCAGTCCAAAGGCCGAGGCTTCCAGGATATTATGTATGCCTTCGTTGAACCCTCCGCCTATGTAGGCGAGCTGTCCATATTGATAGAGTGACGAAAGCATGCCAATGTTATCTATGATCAGAATATGGGCATCCAGCATGTTTAATTCTGTTGCTTTGGAATAAAGCACGCACAATCCGTTTGCCGAACTTTTGAAAAGTTCTGTAACCTGTTCCATGTGATGTGCGTCAATCTCATGCGGGGCAAGAATCAATTTACCGCCTCCTTTTCCCAGGCCGCATCCCATTAACAGCCGCTCGTCTTCCTGATACGTGCTGCCCGCCACAATTACCTTTGCGTTCTGTGCAAATAATTTTACGAGCGGAAATTCCTTTTTGTTTTCTGCTATTTCAGAAACACGGTCGAAACGGGTATCTCCGCTTATTGTATAATTAATAAAACCTGCATTTTTCAATAATGCCCCGGAGCCTTCGTCCTGCAAAAAGAAATGTGTAAACGCCCTCAGCTGTTTGCGGGCCCAGCCTCCGTATGGTTTGAAAAAATACTGATCGGCTCTGAAAATGCCTGACACCAGATAAGTTGGGATATTTTTCTTTTTCAGTTCATGTAAATAATTAAACCAAAATTCATACTTCACAAAGAAAGCTGCTTTTATTGGCAGCCGCTCCAGGAAACGTTTTGCATTGGAGCTAGTGTCCGCCGGGAGATAAAAAATAAAATCGGCTCCCGGATAGTTTTTCTGTACTTCATATCCTGAAGGGGAAAAAAATGTGAGTAAAACTTTAAACTTTGAACTTTGAACTTTAAACTTTTCCATCAAAGGTCTCCCCTGCTCAAACTCGCCCAGCGAAGCACAATGAAACCAGATAAGTTCCTCACCTTCCTGCAATCCTGATTTTATTTTTGCTTCAAGGCGCTCCAGGACTCCAACTCTGCCGGCAACCCATAATTTTGCTTTAGGATTATAAAACGCGGCCACCCTGATTCCCATTGTGTACAGTTGAATAAATATGTCATAAATCAGACGCACAAAAAGAGGTGTTAATACATGTAAAATGCCTTTGGCTGTTTCTTATAAAATGGAATAATCCAGCCTACGCGGAGGGAATAGAGCAAATCTGTCTGCACAGTATTATTCTGTTTCATCAGATCGTAATCAAATCGGCGGTCCTGAGTAAAACCTTCAGTGACTTCGAGTCCAAAGAAAAAGTTCGCAATGCGTCTGTTCCCCATATATAAGTAGCCTATGTATTCATTGAAGGCAATTCCATTTGTGAGCCGGTCATATCCTTTCCGCATTTCTGCATTTAATTGTGGAACAATCTGGTCTGTCCCGTCAATGAGGTCTATACGGATTTGGTGCTCCAGAAAACCCAGCCCGGCTGTTGCCATGATCCCTGAATTTGGATTAGGTCCCCAGGCAGAAAAAAGCCGCCCGAACTTTAAAAAAACCTGAAAGCCTCTTTCCGAAAATTGCCTGTCTGATAATTTTCCCACACTGGCAATAAGCATTCCAGGAGGATTGGTGGTAGTTATACTGTCTAACATACCCGTTTGGCGTACATTCTGGCTAAATATAAAATCTCCGCTCATTCCAAAAATCCACTTCCCCTTTGTTTTGATAAAAAATTGTATCCCGATGGCAGAACTTACTCCAAAACTTTTTGCCATATCAGCTCCTGGAACCTGAAAAGCATAAGTTGGACATAAAAGTGGAATAAATAAACTGGAGTCGCGAACAGTCCCTTGCCCTATACTTTTAAGAACAGACGCCGTCATCAGGACAAAAAAGAATATCTTTCTTTTTGAGTTCAAAGCTGTTGGCACGCTATAGAGCGCCTCTAAGTTAGAATAAATATAGCTATATTCGTCCTTCCTAAATGAATCAAAATTTCAGGATTTTTAACAGGCTATCAGTTAACAGGTTTGCAGCAAGATGGACAAAGTGATGCGTAAGATTCAGATGGTTGACCTGAAAGGTCAATACGAAAAGATCAAAACAGAAATTGATGCTGCGATTCAACATGTCCTGGAATCCACTGCATTTATCAACGGCCCGGAGGTTAAAGAATTTGCCTGGGACCTGGAACACTACCTTGGTGTAAAACATGTCATTCCCTGCGCGAATGGTACGGATGCACTTCAGATAAGTATGATGGCACTAGGCCTTAAACCCGGAGATGAGGTTATAACCGCCGATTTCACCTATGTGGCAACTGCGGAAGTGATTGCCTTGCTTGGGCTTCAGCCTGTATTAGTAGATGTGAATGCTGATACATTTGATATTGACGTGAATGCAGTTGAAAAGGCAATTACTCCAAAAACAAAAGCGATAGTTCCTGTTCACCTCTTCGGGCAATGCGCCGATATGGAGCGAATTCAGGCGCTGGCAAAAAAGCACAACCTGTTTGTTATCGAAGATGTGGCACAAGCGATAGGGGCTGATTATACATTTACAAACGGAATCAAAAAAAAAGCCGGAACAATTGGAACGATCGGATGCACATCTTTTTTCCCATCCAAGAATTTAGGGTGTTACGGGGATGGAGGAGCTCTGTTTACCAATGATGACAATCTGGCAAAAACATGCCGGATGATCGCCAACCACGGACAATCGGTTCAGTACATACATGATTCCATTGGGGTAAATTCCCGTTTGGACAGCATACAGGCGGCTATTTTAAGAATTAAGCTGAAGCACCTCGATGAATATGCACATTCCCGAAACAAGGTGGCCGCCCTGTACGATGCAGCATTTTCAAACAATATCCGGTTGCAGATTCCCGCGCGTGCGAAAAACTCTACTCATGTGTTTCACCAATACACCTTGCAGCTGAACGGTCTTGATCGGACCAAACTGAAAGAACATCTTACTTTGAAAGAAATTCCGGCCATGATCTATTATCCTATTCCATTGCATCTTCAGAAA
>JABDEY010000049.1 GCA_013286805.1 Bacteroidota bacterium
TGCACTGGCGCTGGCTGAGTTGGCGGAGGCCCCTGAGCCAAAGCGGAGATCAAACCCAGCAGGCAATAGACTATGCATAGATTTACTCTTCTCAACATTTTATTTTACCTCACTAAAGTTAATGCTCCTTTATATTGATATCTGATACCATCCACGCCGGTGGCATTGATGACATAAAAATAAGTTCCAGCGGGGGCTTCAAGCCCTGTCCGGGTCCTTCCGTCCCATGGCATATCCTGATTATCCATCTTAAACATTAATTCCCCCCATTGGTTAAATATTTCACCGTCCAGTTCAGAGATATTATTTCCGGAAATATAAAACTGATCATTTACCCCATCGCCATTTGGTGAAAATACATTCGGGATAAGCAAGTTTGATTTATAGTCAACGTTTATAAATCTGTAAAATGAAGTATCTGTGCAACCCATTGTGTTTTCGACCACCAGCCTGACCATATACTGACCGGGCTTAGGATACGTATGAGAGGGATTAGTCATTCCGGATGTATCCATATCCCCAAAAGACCAGAAAGAAAGACTATCTCTCAGGCTTTGATTTACAAAGTTTACAAGAAGCGGGGCAGGTCCGGAAGTAATCCCAGGAGTGAAGACGGATTTCACTATACTTATTTTTACAGTGTCTATACCTGTGACAAGGCATCCTCCTACATTTATTTGTACTGAATAAGGGGTATTGGATGTTGGCTTGACGAAAATTGGATTGACAGTATCTCCGTTACTCCATAAATAACCTATTCCTTTAGTTGCCGTCAATAGCGTACTGTCTCCCTTGCAAATAAGTGAATTTCCGGATATGCCGGCGGATAAAGGGGCCGGTTGGGTCAGGGTATCCAGCAGGATCTTTTTGCAATTTGCTGAATCACTCAGCGTCAGGGTATAGTTGCCTGCAGGAAGATTGGATGCGGTAGGCTGGGTTCCCCCTGATGGCAGCCAGGCCCAGGTATAGGGACTGTAACCTCCAGTAGCTGAAACAGAAATAAAGCCATCAATCCCCCCGTTACAGTGGATGTTTCTGATGCTGTCAAGGGTTAACCGAATGGGAGCAGGCTGGGTGATATGAACAGAAATAACACCACCTGTACAATTGCTGTCATCTTTTATAACCACTATGTACATACCGGTATCCAGTCCGGTCGCGACAGGCCCTGTCTGAACCGGAACCGTGCTCCAGGAATAGGAATAACCTTTATTACCGCCGGAGGGTATCACTGAAATTGAGCCGGAACTGTCCCCAAAACATTTTACATTGGAAACGCTTACTAATCCGCTTATGGCGGCTGGCTGGGTGATCGTGTCCGTAATCTGAGTTATGCAATGATTCGAATCTGTCACGGCAATGGAATAAATTCCCGCCACAAGGCTGTCAGCAGAAGTTCCACTGCCTCCTATTGGGGACCAGGAATAAGTTAAGGGAGGAAGCCCTCCGCTTGCTGTGACCGACGCTACTCCATTTTTACCTCCATTACAGGTACTATTTTTAGACGCACTCAATAACAGGACCGGGGCAGGAATATTGTTTACAAGAACTGAAAACTGAGCCTGACATGCCAGGGAATCTGTTACCTGGACCTGATAAGTACCGGGCAGCAAATTGACAGCGGAATCTGTTGTCTGAGGCGGGATCGTATTCCAGGAATAGGTGTATTGTGGGGTCCCACCTTTTGGGTGAACATTTGCAGAACCATCCGGCTTATTACAACCAGAGCTGATACTGCTTCCGGTAAGCTTAAGGACTGCGGGCTGGGTTATGAGGATTGTGTCAGATGTCATGCAATTATCTGCGTCCCTAATGGTAATGGTGTAAGTTCCTGCTTTGAGTCCTGATGCTGCGTTGCTTATTTGCAGAGGGTTCCCTGACCAGCTATAGGTATATCCGGGAGTGCCGCCTGAAACAGAAAGTGTGGCTGTTCCATTGCTGTCAGCATTGCAACTCACATTTGTAATCATGTTCACCAGGCGCTTTAGAAGCGGAGGCTGTGTAATGGTAACTGCTACAGGAACGCTGACACAATTACTGTCGTCGGTAATGACCACTTTATAAACTCCCGTATCCAGTCCGCTGATCGTATCTGAAGTGCTGGAGGGATGAGTGTTCCAGGAATACTTATATCCTCCATTCCCTCCGGAAGCCAGTACAGAAACACTACCGGAACTGTCTCCGAAACATTTAAGGTTGGAAATCAGGGCTGTGCCATTTATGGGTGCCGGCTGTGTAACCGAAATCTGGGCTATACTTTGACATTTATTAGTATCGCCTACCGTCACCTGATATATACCGGCAGGAAGGTTATTCCTAAGTGTGTCGATTCCGCCACTGCCGGAGGACCAGGTGTAAGTCAGGGGAGGGGCTTTGCTGCTCGCTGTAATCGTTGCAGCCCCATTGTTGCCTCCGTTACAGGTAATATTCCGCACTGAACTGATTGTGATGACAGGGCCTCCGATGTTACTCACGGGTACAGAAATGGAATCCTTGCAGGAGTTAAAATCAGTTACCTGAACCTGATACACCCCAACTCCTATATTGATGGCACTAACCGTCGTCTGGGCCGGGATCGTATTCCAGGAATATGAATAGCCTGGCACACCCCCTCCTGCAATAACACTTGCAAAACCTGTTTGCTGCTGACAGGCTGAACCAAAACTAAAACCAGTGAGGGTCAAAGCAGGGGGTTGGGTAATCCGGGTAGTTTGTACTGCTTTACAGCCCTGGGCATCTTTCACAGAAAGTGTATAGGTGCCGGCGGTAACCGCATTTACGGTGTCTGTAGTTTGGACCGGGTTGGTTGACCAGGCATACGTATAGCCGGGAGTTCCACCAGTAAAAACAATTGAGGCAGAACCTTTTCCTCCAGAGCAAAGAATATTATTAATGAAACCTGAGCTTCCTGAAAGCAGCGCTGGTTCTGTAATTGTCACCAATGAGGCAGTCTGGCAATTATTTGCATCTGTTACAACGATCGTGTATGTGCCCGCATTTAAACCGGAGGCTGTTTTCTGAGTTCCGCCGGAAGGTGACCAGGAATATACAAGTGGAGGCTTACCCCCACTTGCGGAAATAACTGCCTGTCCATCGGAGCCTCCGAAACAACTTGTGTTTTTGATACTGTTCAGGCTGATGGTGGATGCTGAACTGTTCCCAATTACAACCGAAGTATCCCGGCTGCATCCCAGATTGTCAGTCACAGTAATTGGATAAGCCCCGGCCAAAAGTCCTGATTCTATATCAGAAGTGCTGCCTCCTGCCCAGGAATAAAAATAGCTAGCTTGTCCTCCTGTCGCAGTAACGGATACTGCCCCATTCGCAGACCCGCAAGTTGCATTGGTTTTACTCTGAACGAGCGTGATTACAGGGTTTTGTGCAATAAAGATTGTATCTTTTGTGGTGCAATGCAGATTATCGCTTACATTGACTATGTATGTTCCTGCAGACAGGTTTGAAGCCGTGGAACCTGACACGCCGCCCGGTGTCCATGAAAAAGTATAGGGGGGTGAGGCCCCGCTTGCCGCAGCAATAGCTGATCCGGTTTTTGCCCCGTAGCAGTTAATATTGGTACTGCCGGTGATTTTGGAAGTAAGTACAGTGGGTTCTGTCAATAAAAATGCTTTAGTATTCGTGCAATTGGATTTGTCGGTAACTGTTACCGTATATGTACCTGAAAACAAGTTTTGGGCTGTATTGGTAGTTTGTGCGGGTGTTGTACTCCAGCTATATGAATAGGCCGGTATTCCCCCTTTCGCTTTCACCACGATGCGGCCATTATTTCCTCCATTGCAACTGATGTTTGTAACTGATTTAGTCTGGATGGATATAGCATTGGACTGTGTTAGTGTAACTGCGGTGGCTGAAAGGCATCCATGCGAATCGGTTACGGACACCGAATAAGAACCCGCACTCAGGTTGGTAGCTGAATCAGTTGTCTGGGGAGGCGCTGTGGACCAGAAATAGGTATATCCCGGAAAGCCCCCGGTTGCTGTGACTTTCGCGGTACCTGTTTTTGCTCCGTTGCAGGCTACATTAATACTGTCACTTATATGTGCTGCCATTGTTCCTGAATTTTTGACAACCACATTTATGGATTGGGTACAGGCATTGTGATCAGTTACCTGGATAACAAAAATACCTGCAGGTACACCTGCTGCTGTAGCTGTTGTCTGGGCAGGAGTTGAGTTCCAGGAATAGATATAGCCAGGTCCAGGAGTTCCGCCATGTGCAACAACACTTGCAGAGCCATTTGAGGCCCCGCAACCGGATGGACTTGAACTTCCTGTAAGCGTCATTGGCGTTGGCTGTGTGATTGTGTCTGTAACTATGACAAAACAATTGTTTGTATCCGTTACTACAAGCGTATAAATTCCTGCGACCAGATTACTGTCTCCAGGACTATTGATTAATGGAATAGCCTGCCATTGGTAATTATAACCGGGAGTTCCTCCGCTGGCAATAAAAGTTGCGTTGCCTGTAGCACTTCCGAAACAAAGCACATTTGTACTGGATACTGGTTTGGCTGCAAGGGCCTTCGCCGGTTCTGTAATTGTCACCGTCGCAGTTGCAATGCATAATTTTGAATCTGTTATAGAAACTGTATAAGTCCCTGCACTCAGGTTGATGGCCAATGTATCTGTCTGGGTTTGTTTGGTGCTCCACTTATAAACATAGCCAGGTGTACCTCCGGAAGCATTCACACTGGCCCTTCCATTTGAATCTCCTTTGCAGGATACATTCACTGTTGTATGTATCTGCCCGGAGAGCGCAAGCAATGGTTCGGCAACAATAATGTTCCGGATGGAATCCGTGCAACCCAGATTATCAGTAACAACAACAGAATAATTTCCGGCACCCAGATTAGTTGCTATCGCGGTTGTTTGTCCTGAGGCGGACGTGCACCAGGAATAGGTATAGGCCTTAACTCCTCCGCTTATGACTACTCCGGCAGACCCGTCTTTATTACCCTTGCAATCCACATTCACCAGCGGGGAAATGATGTCTGTAATCAATGGAGGTTGTGTAATTGTAGCCTTTATCCCAGCCGTACATCCATTGTTATCCGTCACCAGAATCGTATAAATTCCTGCTTTCAGATTTATGGCTGTGGCACTGGTTTGAACGATGGGATTAGTGCTCCAGGAATACGTATAGGGGCTTGAACCTCCTGCGGGCTTCACAGTTGCTGTTCCTGTTGGGATCCCATTACAGGTCAGGTTTTTTTGAGCACTGATACTTAAGGTAAGGGGAGCCGGTTCCGTTATCGGAACTTTTACAGAATCCATACAGCCATTGTTATCCGTCACCAATACGTTATAAATACCACTGCTCAGGTTCACGGCACTGTCAGAGGTAGAAACAGGGATCGTGTTCCAGGAATACGTATACCCTCCCGCACCTCCGGACGCATTGATAATCGCCTTGCCATCATTCGATCCATTGCATGCGTCATTCCGGGTAAAGGATATTGTCAGATTCATTCCCGAAGGCTGTGTAATGGTAACTGTGCTGACTGTCTGACAATTCAACAAATCAGTAACCGTTACAGAATAGGTTCCAATGACTACATTGTTCAAGAAGGATGTATTTGCTGCAGTTCCTGCACTCCAGGAGTAAGTATATCCGGGACTGCCTCCGGTAGGGTTAGCCATGGCGCTGCCGTTCTTTCCTCCAAAACAGAACACATTCACGATATTTGAAATCGAATCTTTTAACAGGGGAGGTTCTGTCAGGTTTACATGCGTTGTCGTACTACAGCTATTGGCATCCACCACTGTTACCGTATAGGAACCGGCTACAAGTCCGTTTGCTGTAGCCGTTTTTTGAACGGGTGATGTGCTCCAGGTATAGGAATAAGCACTGGTTCCACCTACCACCCCAACAGTTGCAGAGCCATTATTTCCGCCTTTGCAACTAATATTGGTTAACGCCGAGATGGAGTCCTTTAATGCTTTCAGCGGTTGAGTGATTGATCTAACGGTACTACGAGTACATCCTTTGGAATCTGATATGGTCACCGAATAAGCTCCGGCCTTTAAATCTGTGGCAATTACGGAATGTTGTACAGGGAAGGTACTCCAGGTATAGGCATAGGGTGATGTCCCTCCGCTTGGGCTGGCTGTTGCTATACCACTGCTGTCACCAAAACAAAGGACATTGTTGTTGACCACAATGGTTGCATTCAAAATGTTTGGTTGGGGAATAGTGATGGTGGACGTTACCGTACAATTATTTTTGTCATTTACAGTTATCGTGACAGGGCCACCTGCAAGATTAGTTGCGGAATCAGTGAAGTTCGGAAAGGGGCTGTTCCAGGAATAAGTGTAAGGGGATGTGCCTCCACTGACGGATATACCGGCAGACCCATTCTTGTCACCATTGCAGGGAACGCCAATTATCGTATCCGTTTTAATTTTAACGGCGGTGCCAAAACTTCCGATGGTGAGGGTGTCGGTGGCCTGATAACAACCGCTATTGTCATTTACATTGATGGTATAGGATCCGGGGGCCAGGTTATCGGCGGTTGCTCCTGTTCCGCCTGAAGGCAGCCATTGGTAGGTGTAAGGGGTAGTCCCATTGCTGATTTTGATATTGGCGGAGCCATTGGAGTTTCCGCAGGTAGCAGGAGAAGAACTGGTAATAATTCCGAGCGTATTGACCGGGCATTTTGTGCAGGCGGTAGTCTGAACATAAATTCCACTCAGAACAAGGTTATAACAGTCAAGGGTCGTTTTAACATTAAATTTAGCGGTGTCCTGATGATTATACACGGAACTGACCTGTTCAATTTCATTCCAGCCAATGCCATTTATAACAGAATAGGAGCCGGAATTCATGCTGATACTATCATTTCCGGCACCAGATAAATTGGATACAATGGCCAATGCTTTTGCGGTAGCACTTGCTGAACAGGCAGCAAATCCGGTATCCACCTGAGGAAGACTTTGCCCGGACAAGGTAACGGAAGCTCCGTCAAAAAGCACCAGTTGCCCGGCATAGTTTGCTTTAAGATCTGAATACACGATCAGCAGGGTGACGCCATTCACATCATTCGTGTTGACAGGAGGGGTTAAACTGGTCGGCAATCCACTAATGGTATATGTTCCGTTACCGCTGATGATTGTTTTTACGTCTATACTGTAGGAGTATGTGGAAGCATAACCAGCCTGACACATGTCTGCATCACTTCCGATGATATTCATCGGGAAGACTGCATTGGCTCCGAGGGGATTTGTCAAAGAGGCATTTATGCCGATTCCATTTCCAACTGCGTCGCAATATAACCATGCATCGATTATGTTTGAACAAGCCGGCAAACCACTAATAACCAATGAGGCCGGCTGATTCACTCCTGCGGGGGCAAAGCGTTGACCTATGACAACTGATGCAGTTGCATAATTCAGCCCGCAAGTCAGGCCAGATTGATAACTCAACTGATCATTTTGCCCGTAACCAACCCGGGAAAAAACAATCAGAAATAAGAATAACGGAAGTAATTTTTCCTTCAAATACATGACCTTTATTCAACTGAAATTTACGAAAAAGGTTCTTAGATAGGAATAATATTATCGAAACAATTTATGGAAGATTATGATTTAATTTGGTTTTGAATTAAACAGGTTTTGATGCGCGTGTCATTTCACGCTTTCCCGGAGGACCGGGCAGGTTTTCGACACCGAAACCTGAAGATCTCAAAATTCTTTTCACTTCTCCTTTGGCGCAGTAGGTTACCAGAATCCCGCCAGAGTTGAGAAACTGAAAGATTTTATCAAATATCCCTTTTTCCCAAAGTTCAGGCTGGACAGCCGGAGCAAAAGCATCAAAAAAAACCATGTCAAACTTCTCTTTCAGGTCTGTGGTTTGTATTTTTTCAAATTTCTTGTTGAGTGAGAATTTTTCTGAAAGGTCCAGCCGGACATTGGATTCACCAGTATGTATTCCCTTGAAAACGTTCCCGTGCCTTTCTGCGCCCAGAAGCAATGGGTAATTCAGCTGTTGTATAAAAACAGGATCAACTGGTTCCGGTTCGATGGCCGTGTATTGAATCACATAAGAGGGCATCGCATTTGAGAACAGGAAAGCTAAAAACACGTTCAACCCTGTTCCCATGCCGACTTCGAGAATGGAAATTTCTCTTTTAGGGTTGATCTTTGTAAAATGGTGAAGGCCAGCCTGAATGAAAATATGTTTGGATTCAGTAACCGCCCCGAAATGAGAGTGATAATATTCGTTCTTATCGGGCAAAAAGAGGGTAGGAGATCCATCTCCGGTCATCACAAGTTCCATTTCACCAAAGCTACATGAATTTAAGAAAATTCAGTACAACAGCATTTACTGAAATGGATTGACTAATACCTGAATACGATTGTTTGTGGCAGCCCTGCGGAGTTTTTCCAAACCTCCTTATAGCCAAAAGCACAGCCACTGGTAACCGGGTTTCCGGCAGGAGTAACTCCGTATGTTACTGTCACACGATTACTGTCAAGTGCAAAGACCTCTGTTCCACCCGTTGGATTTCTAAAACCACAATTGGAATTTGCAGTGTACCTGTTGACCGAAGTTGAAAATGCAGCGCCTGATTTAGTTGTGCCCCAAAATGCTGTATTGGCAACTCCGTTCAGAGATGTATCGCCCTGTTCAGAAACAGTCAGGGTATTCAGGGACGCATTACCGGTAGCAATTATCGTTCTTGTTATTCGTAAATTCCAGATACGCTGTATACTGTCGTTAAACGTCACAGAGAGCGGAAGTCCCTGAATCCTGAATACTACGGGTAAGCCCGAGAAGGAAGCCACCAAACCTCCGCTGGTATTTGTAATCGTCTGAATGCCGTTAATTGTTATGGATTTGTCAGTTGAGTTATTGGTCACTTTGTAATTAACAAACCCAAGGGTGCAGGTTGAACCTGCGGAATCCCAGCTGTTATTCAATGGAGTAGTGATTGAAATCTGTCCTGAGCGCAGTACCTGATCCGGGCCACATTCAGTTGTTCCATCGTAGTTTAATAAAAGTATGCCTTTTGAATGAAAATTGGATGAATCCATCTTTGCTCCGCATAAAATAAATTGATTCGAAGTGATTTTTTTTCCTGGGGAACTTAACCCAAGTGCAAAATTAACATCATTAAACGCCAGATTTAAATTGCACCGGGCCATGCGCACATCTGACGGCAGATTTGAAAACGCTGAATTGCCTGAATTGGAATTTCCGGAAGGGTAACCGTTAACTGTAGCGATTGATGGTACAGGAAGAAGCACTGAATTTGCTGGTTTGGTGCAGGAATAAATGACTACTATACTAATTGCCGGAAACATCCATAATCCGGTTGGGTTTTTCATGTGTCCGGCGGGTTTTTTCATAATTTGAGGATATAAATAAACATCTGTTAGAATCCAATAGCAAGCAGAACCCGAAATTCCTCAATTTCTGTGCCAATGTGGCTCAACATCCATTCGTTAATAAGTATTTTACCAATTGATTCCCCTCTTCCTCTAATTGGTTAAACTTGTATTTCATCATTTAAATCCGTAACTTGATTGTATGAGCGCAAAAAGGGGATGGGTCCTGTTTTTATTGGTTTATTGTCAGCTACAAACTGTACAATCTCAAACCGGTCAGCCTGCAGCTAATCAATTGGCGGGAAATTTACCACCTGTATTTCAGGATGATCCGATTGCCTCCGCTTTGGATAGTCTTGCACTGGTGAATTATTTTGAAAAGGGAAAAGTCAAACCGACTGCGGGGAACGCCGGAAAATATCATTTTGCAGCTGACTCCATTCCGCGTTATGATGCCGGGGTATATGAAGCGAGGTTACAAAAGCTGGATGATGAGTCGCCTTTTGACCTGGAATACAATGATGCTGTCAGAGGATATATCGAATTATATGCGGTGAGGAAACGTGAGTTGGTTTCGCGTGCAATGGGGCTTTCTCAATTGTATTTTCCAATGATCGAGCAATTGCTGGACAAGTACAACATCCCCCTTGAAATGAAATACCTGTGTATTGTTGAGTCTGCGATGAACCCCCGTGTTCGTTCGAGAGCAGGGGCTATGGGGCTCTGGCAATTTATGTACACCACCGGAATCATGTATGACCTGAAGGTGACCTCCTATGTGGATGAACGATGTGACCCTTACAAGTCAACAGTTGCTGCGTGTGAATACCTGCATTTTTTATATGAAATGTTTGGTGACTGGCAATTAGTGCTTGCCGCTTATAACAGTGGCCCTGGTTCTGTAAATAAGGCGATTCGGCGTTCGGGTGGCAAACATACTTTTTGGGAAATCAGCCCTTACCTGCCCAGAGAAACACAGGGGTATGTGCCGGCTTTTATCGCTGTTAATTATGTGATGCGACACACAACGGAGCATAATTTGTATGCCAGTATTCCAAAACGTACATTTTATGAAGTAGATACTGTTAAGGTAAAACAACAGATTACTTTTGAGCAATTGTCCGCTGTGCTGAACATCCCGGTAGATGAAATTGAGTTCCTCAATCCGGAATATAAAAAAGGTGTAATTCCCTATTCGTCAGATGCGCCTTATTCTCTTTGCCTGCCTGCTGCAAAAGTCGGAAGTTTCGTAACCAATGAACAGGCAATTTATAATTATTTGAAAAAAGAAAAACCTACTAATCAGGATGTGATGGCCATGCAGGAAGTAATGGAGATTCATGTTGTCAAAAAGGGGGAACACCTGAATTCCATTGCTAACAGGTATAAGTGCACTATTTATGATCTGAAGTTGTGGAATAAGCTTCAAAGTAATACAGTAAAACCTGGACAACAACTCACCGTTTATATTAACCGGATAGGGACCAGCACCACTCCTCCGATTAAGCCGCAACAGCAGTTGCTTCCATCCGCACAAGTGGCTCAGCCTGTTCAGCTGGTTCAGGCGACACCATCAGGCCAGGGAGTGCAGCCGATAAAGGGAGTGCAGGCAGTTCAGGGTGTACAGCAAATACAGGGAGTACAGACTGTGACTTCGGGAAAACTTTATACAATCAACAAAGGGGACACGTTATGGGAAATTGCCCGTAAAATGGGGACTACTATTGATGAGATTAAACGCCTGAATAATTTTGGGGAAAAATATGTTCTGTTGCCCGGACAAAAAATAAAGGTGAGTTAGGCCTGTTCAGTCATAAAAAAATCTAAGTTTTGCTTATCGCACAACGCAAGTCTTTTTAACTATTCAGCGCTTCTGAACCACCAACTATTTCCAGGATCTCCCCTGTGATCGCAGCCTGACGTGCCTTGTTGTAATTTAATTTAAGGATACGGATCATTTCTTTCGCGTTGTCAGTTGCTTTGTGCATAGCCGTCATGCGCGCTCCGTGTTCAGAGGCCTGGGAATCAAGCAGTGCCTTGTAAAGCTGGGTTTTGAGAGAACGGGGAATCAGATCCAACACAATTTCCGACTTATTGGGTTCGAAAATATAATCCGTCGTATTTGTTTTTGAAGAGTCTATTTCAGGAGGAATAACAGGCAGGAACTGTTCATTTACCGGCAACTGAACTGCGGCATTTTTGAATTGGTTATACACCAGTTCCACATGGTCGTAGTTGCATTTGGCAAAATCCTGCATGATTTGTTCCGCAACAGGAGCTGCATTTGCATAGCTGAGTGCGTTTAGTATTTCGTTGTGTGAAGCGGCTAATGTGTAATTTGTTTTTTTGAAAAAATCCGTTCCTTTTTTACCAATTGTAATTAAATTTATGTTGCAGTTTTTGTATTCTGTGCGGATCAGAAGGGATGCTTTTTTGATAATGTTTGCGTTAAAGCCTCCACATAAGCCCCGATTCGATGTTATTATAACAAGCAATACATTTTTTTTCTCTCCCAAAAATTGCCGGGCATAGGTACTTTCTGAAGGGTCCCAGCCTGAACTTAGGTTTTCCAGTATCTCCCGAAGTTTATTGGCAAAGGGGCGCATTTTCAAAATGGCATCCTGGGCACGTTTTAATTTGGAGGCACTCACCATTTTCATGGCACTGGTAATCTGCATGGTTGAGCCAACAGAAACAATCCGGTTACGTACCTCTTTTAAGTTTGCCATTTTACTTTATATACTTCTTTGTCATATCCTTCGCAACACTTGTAAGCAAACCGGTTATGGTATCATCATACTTTCCGGCCTTGAGGTCGTTCAATAAGTCTTTGTGTTTGCTTTCCAGGTATTGCAGGTAATCTGCTTCAAATTCTTTTACTTTATTCATCGGAACATCGCGCAATAAACCTTTGGTTCCACAAAACAGGATGGCAATCTGTTGTTCTACCCTGTAGGGGGAAAATTGTCCCTGTTTCAGTATTTCCACATTGCGGGAGCCTTTGTCCAGAACGGCTTTTGTAGCGGCATCCAGATCGGATCCGAATTTCGAGAAGGCTTCCAGTTCACGGAACTGGGCCTGGTCCAGTTTTAAGGTTCCAGCCACTTTTTTCATGGACTTGATTTGGGCATTTCCTCCTACACGGGAAACGGAAATCCCAACGTTGATTGCAGGACGTACACCGGCATTAAACAGATTGGATTCAAGGAATATCTGTCCGTCGGTGATGGAAATTACGTTGGTGGGGATATAAGCGGATACGTCGCCTGCCTGCGTTTCAATAATAGGTAATGCCGTCAGGGAGCCCCCGCCTTTAACCAATGATTTAATGGAAGCAGGAAGGTCGTTCATGCTTTGAGCGATGGAATCGTTCGCATTAATTTTAGCGGCACGTTCCAATAAGCGGCTGTGCAGGTAGAACACATCACCCGGATAAGCTTCACGTCCAGGTGGCCTTCTTAAAAGCAGGGAAACTTCCCGATAGGCAACTGCCTGTTTTGATAAGTCATCATACACGATCAGTGCAGGGCGGCCGGTATCGCGGAAAAACTCTCCGATTGCAGCACCTGTGAAGGGTGCATAAAACTGCATAGGAGCAGGATCTGCAGCACCTGAAGCAACAATTACAGTATAGGCCATTGCCCCATTATCCTCCAATACCCGCTGAACGTTTGCAACAGTCGAGTTTTTTTGCCCGATCGCTACATAAATACAGAACACAGGTTTGCCTGCTTCAAAAAATTCTTTCTGGTTAATAATAGCATCGATACAGACAGCAGTTTTACCCGTTTGCCGGTCACCAATTACTAATTCACGTTGTCCCCTTCCTATCGGAATCATGGCATCAATTGCTTTGATACCTGTTTGAAGAGGTTCACTTACCGGCTGACGATAAATTACTCCGGGAGCTTTTCTTTCCAATGGCATCTCATAGGTCTGTCCCTGAATCGGGCCTTTGCCGTCAATCGGGTGTCCGAGCGTGTCCACCACACGGCCCAGCATGCCTTCACCCGTCATGATGGAAGCAATTTTGCGGGTACGTTTTACGGTATCTCCTTCTTTGATATCATTGGAAGCTCCAAGCAGAACAGCTCCTACATTATCTTCTTCGAGATTCAATACAATTCCCCTGAGGCCATTTTCGAATTCGATCAGTTCGCCTGACTGTACATTCCCCAATCCGTAAATGCGTGCAATACCATCTCCTACCTGCAAAACGGTTCCTACTTCCTCTAATTCGGAGGCCGTTTTATGGTTCGCTAATTGTTGTCTTAAAATTGCAGTTACTTCTGCGGGTTTTATTTCAGCCATGGGTTAAAAGTTTTTGATGAATGGGTTTTCGTTAAATGTTCTGTATAATGTTTTCAGTTTACGTGAAATGCTCGTGTCCTCCTGTTTGTCACCTATGCGAATGATAAAACCACCGATAAGGGTTTTATCCGTTTTTTCAACAAGCTCAACTTCTGAATCTGCGCTTTTTCTGATGACTTCCAGTACCTGCTTTCTCAACTCTTCATCCAGTCCCTGGGCAGTTGTCACGATGGCAGTTAAAATGTTCTTATGATTTTTATATTGTTCCGTAAAGGCTTCCGCCACCTCTTCGAGGTACATTTCCCTTCGTTTAACAGTCAGTATATTTATAAACGTAAGTGTTAGCGCTTCTGTGTTATTTCCAAAAAGCGCTTTCAGAACTTCCTGTTTTTTGTCGGAATTGACAATGGGACTTTTTAAAAGAACCTGCAGTTCGTGATTTTCCCGGCAGGTTTTCAGAATAAGCTTCATATCTGCATATACCTTTTCCAAAGAGCCTTTCTCAATGGAAAGCTCAAGTAATGATTTAGCGTATCTGTGTGATAATGTACTCATTTCCTATTTGATTGATAATTTACTTATTTCCTGTTTGCCCTAATTTAAATTAGATTAATTCAGATTGACGTCTTCAAGCAAAGCCTTAATAAGTGTTTTTTGTTTGTCCTGTGAGGATAATTCTTCTTTCAATATTTTTTCTGCAATTTCCATTGATAACACAGCTACCTGATTTTTCAATTCGGTAATAGCAGCCATCTTCTCCGTATTTATGTTTTCACGTGCAGCAGCCATAAGCTTTTCAACCTCCTTAGCTGCTTTCGCCTTTGCTTCCTGAATGATTCCTTCTTTTAATTCACGGGCCTCCTTGATCAGGGCATCCCGCTCCGCCCTGGCTTCTGTAAGAATACGTTCGTTACCAGACTTCAGCGCAGCCATTTCTTCCTTGGCTTTTTTCGCAGCATCGAGTGCCATCTGAATTCCATCTTCCCGTTCTTTTAACATTTTTAAAATAGGAGCCCATGCATACTTCTTTAGTATAAAAAAGACGATACTGAAAGAAATAAGCATCCAGAACAGGAGGCCAAATGCGGGTTTTACTAATTCCATTTTTTTTTAGTTTAAAGTTTGCACCCTTCGGGTATAAACTACTCTAAGGCTTTTGCAACGCCAGGAGTAGTTAAAAAACTGCTGTTGCAACCAACCGTTGAAACAGCAGCCTGATGTTTTGCTGCGGATCTCTTATTTCATAAAGATGACCAGCAGACCAATTACCATCGCAAAGAATGCAGCACCTTCCACAAGAGCAGCAGTCAGGATCATGTTGGCGCGAAGGTCATTCATCAGCTCAGGCTGACGTGCCATTGCCTCTAATGCACTTCCACCGATACGACCGATACCAATGCCTGCTCCTACTGCAGCTAAACCTGCGCCAAGTCCGGCAATTCCGTAACCGATACCAATGTTGGTACCTGAAGCTACAGCATCCAATAAAATTAATGATGACATAGTTAATTATTTTTATGCTCCTGTTTTAATCGCTGCCAGGAACTTTACAGCTTAAGCCGTTTGATGTATGTCTGGTTCTCCTTTGTGGTGTTCTTCAATCGCGGCCCCGAAATACATCGCGGAAAGCAATGCAAATACATAGGCCTGAATAAATGCTACCAGTAATTCCAGGAATCCCATGAACACAGTGAACAGGATAGAGACCAATGAGACTCCGTAGCCAAGGCCTGTGCTCATTTCCCCAAAAATAAAAATCAGACTGAAAAAAGAAAGCGCAATAATGTGTCCTGCCATAATATTGGCGAAAAGCCGGATCATCAGAACAAAAGGGCGCAAGACAAACCCCAGAATTTCAATTGGGGTAAGGATAATTAATACTCCGATAGGTATTCCGGGCATCGCAAAGATGTGTCTCCAGTAACTTCCATTTGCGGTAAAGGTTACAATGACAAGGGTTATTATGGCCAGAAACATGGTAATGGCTATGTTACCTGTTAAGTTGGTTCCACCGGGAAATAGAGGGACGAGGCCGAGCAGGTTATTGATCAGTATAAAGAAAAAAACAGTCAGCAGCCAGGGAACATATTTTTCGAATTTCGGACCTATACTTGGTTTGGCTACTTCGTCACGTATAAATAATATAATTGGTTCCATGAAGGATTGCTTGCCTTTCGGAGCTGCATTGACTGTTTTTGTGTAAGCTTTTGCGATTGAAATAAACAGCCATAACATGAGTGTACAACTAAAGAACAGGGTAACAACATTTTTTGTGATGGAGATGTCCCAGAGTCCAGCAGTTAGTTCTGCATTTACCGGCGTCTCATGCGCATCAGCTTCGCTCATTTCATTTACCGCAACAACTTTATTGTCCTCCAGTTTATATCCTCTGTAAGTCTTATGGCCATGATGGAAGTGGGATGAAGAGAATACATTGAGTCCGCGCTGACCGGAGTAAATAATTACCGGCAGAGGGATGGAAAGCCTATAGGGAAATTTACCCCCTTCTTTTCCATAAATATGACATTCATGTGAATCGCCAATGTGATGCATAATCAGCTCACCAGGATTGAATTTTTGTTCTTTAGAAGGGATTTCCTCTCCTGCAGAAATGGCAGAAAATGTTAAAAGAAACAAAAGGGCAGAAAGAAGGAGTCGAACGGGTAAAAACCTATAAAAACCAGATTGAATTTTCGTGTATCTTCTCTCCATTTCCTCTTTCTGCTAAGAATTCATTCAAATGCGCCGCGAATTTAGATAAAATGAAGCAATAATGAAATGATTTCTAAGGAGTTTTTAACACATTGTTCACGTTTGTGGCTGTAGGCTGATTATCAATCGTTTGGGAAAGGAGGTGATCAGTGATCGGTGTTCGGGGAGTTTTCAGGCCGAACCGTCGCTTTTTTTAAGCGATTTATATAAAAC
>JABDEY010000050.1 GCA_013286805.1 Bacteroidota bacterium
GAAAAGCTGAAGAATGAGATTGCCTTGGCCGGTTGTTACAACAATCTGGGCAGAGTTTATCTGTCTTTAAATACCCTGGATCTTGCGCTTGATTTTCAGAAGAAGGCCTTGAAAATTCAGCAGGAGCAGCGTGCTGATGAAGATGTCGCCTTTACCTATAACTGCCTTGGTACTGTTTATGAAAGGACGAATAAATTAGCAGATGCTATTGTTTGCCATGAGCATGCGATCGCAATTGCTGCACAAACGGATAATAAGGAAATTCTGAAGGAAGCATACGGGGGCCTCGCAGGTATCTATGCCAAACAGAATAATTTTCAGAAAGCCTATCAGAATTACCTTTTGTTTGATGCAGCTAAGGAAGTAATCCTGAACAAGGAAAATTCCCGCAGCATTTTTGAGGTGACAGCTAAATATGAAACAGATAAGAAAGAAAAGGACAATGAACTTTTAACCAAGGACAAACAGAATGCAGATTTGTCTGCCAGCCACCAGCGTACTATTCTGGATTTGATGATCGGGGGGGCTTGCGGACTTCTGCTCCTTACTGTTATCATATTCAGGAGTTTTATTCAAAAGAAATCGGCTTTTAAGGAGTTAGCTGAGATGAATATAACGATCTCAAAACAGAAAGAGGAGGGAGAAAAGGACAGGAAGCGTTCGGAAGAGTTGCTGTTGAATATTTTACCCACAGAAACGGCTGAGGAGCTTAAGAATTATGGAAAGGCTGCTCCCCGGCAATACAAGATGGTGACGGTTTTGTTTACTGATTTCAAGGGGTTCACAAAGATTGCTGAGAAGCTGACTCCGGAACAACTTGTGTTTGAACTGGATCATTGTTTCAGGCATTTTGACGAGATCATGAGCCGCTACGGGATTGAAAAAATAAAAACAATTGGGGATGCGTATATGTGTGCCGGCGGAATTCCTATCCGTAACCGCAGTAATCCGGTGGATGTGATATTGGCTGCTCTGGAGGTAATTGATTTTATTGAGAACTGGAAAAAGGAGAAAATAATCAAGGGTAAAGAAACCTGGGAGATTCGCGTTGGAATTCATACGGGCCCTGTTGTAGCTGGAATCGTGGGCAGCAAAAAGTTTGCCTATGATATCTGGGGAGATACGGTAAACACTGCTTCCCGAATGGAGTCGAGCGGAGAACCGGGGAAGATCAATATCTCAGGTGAAACGTATAGTTATGTAAACAGTTTCTACGATTGTACTTTCCGCGGAAAAATTCCGGCCAAGAACAAGGGTGAGATCGAGATGTATTTTGTGGACCGGATTAAACCACGCCTGTCGGTAAATCTGGAAGGCCGCTCTCCGAATGACGAGTTTTTCAAATTACTTTCTACCAACCTGGCTAATCGCATTAACTACAAAGACGCAGGGCAACATATCATCAAATTATTATCTGAGTTCCTTCCGGAGAACCTGGCGTATCATAATATTCAGCATACGCTGAATGTTTGCAGTTCGGTTGAGAAAATTGCGAAGCTGGAGGGTGTTGAGAGTGAAGAACAGATTGACCTGCTTAAAACAGCGGCTTTGTTCCATGACGCGGGATTTATCCGAAGGTACGATCACAATGAGGAAATTGGTGTGGAAATTGCGCGTGAGGTATTGCCTCAGTACGGTTACAGTAAAAAGCAGATTAACATGGTTGCGCGTTTGATTATGGTGACTCAGGTTCCTCAGCAACCGAATGATTTAATGGAACAGATTATGTGTGATGCGGACCTTGATTATCTGGGTCGCAATGATTTTCATGATACTGCGGATACGCTGCGCGTTGAGCTGATGGCGTATAATAAGATTTCTTCCCGCAGGCAGTTTGATGAGGTGCAGATTAAGTTCCTGGAAACTCATCATTACTTTACCGCTTCGTCTGTTAAGCGCAGGGGTGAGAAGAAGGTGGTTTATCTGCAGGAGATCAGGGACAGGTATGCGAAGGGGGATTATGCGGATGAGGTGAAAGCTTAAAAATAAAACAGCATTCATCGCTGACAATAAATCGGGAATTTTTTGATGCTATTTCTTCAGCGCAGGCGAACTCGGCCTGTGGCCTCGGACAGCGCCTGCTTGCGTCAAATGCCCTGCCCTCAAATAGCATCAAAAAATGCTTGCGCTCTTGCACTCCTCCCGATTTCTTCTAGGCTCTTCATTGCTGTTTTCTTTTTTTTATTGAGTGGAATTTGCTCAAGTATTGTGACTTGCGTTATTTACCTCTTTTTCCTACATTGTAAAGTTAATAAACCTCAATTTTCACATTACAGATACTATAGTGGATGAAAGACAACTTGAAATGGTTATTTTTTATAATTTTTGTCGCTTTTATTTTCAATAGTTGCCAAAAGTATCAAGGTGATTCTTTCGTCTCTTTACAGACCCCTTATTACAGATTGGTTGGGTTCAACTGGCAAATCGTTTCTTACCAAATTAATGCAACTGAGCATAGCCACGATTTTGACAGTTTGTTGACACCGGAAACCCTTACCGATTTCAACTTAATTTTTGGCCCTTATTATTCAGGGGATGATTATACCGCTTTTTGTAATTTTAAAGATAACTCAGGCAAGGATTTGAATATTCATGGTAAAGGTGAAACCAATGATTTTTATTGGGATTTTCAAAACTTGACTTTTAACGATAATTCTAATAATGGAGTTATTAATTTTCATGGTTGGGGTCAACCTGGCAATGGCAATATGGTTCCTGTGAGTACAGATAATTTTTATAATTTCTTTTTCCAGCCAATTACAACTTCAGCAACGAATTGGAATGTTATTGAATTAGACCAACATAAATTGCATTTGCACAATGGGAAGGTTGATATTTACTTTAAAAAATGAGCATGACATTCATTTTATAGCTGACTATGAAAAACGCCATCTGTTTTTTGTTGGTCATTGCCTTACTTCTTAACTCAGGGTGTGCTACCGTTTTTACCGGAACATCATCTTCAAATCATTGCAAACGAAAGCCCAAAGCAGGAGAGCCCAAAAGAGAAATCAATTCAAGAGCTTTAATTGCAGATATTATAATTTTCCCGCCAAGTCTTATTGTAGATTTTGCTGACGGAGCTATTTGGCTACCATGTGGATATTCAAGACCGGCCTTTTCGTCTGAAACAGGCGTACTAAAACCAATATTCCCAGTTCCAGACACTGTTAAAAAAAAGCAGGAAAGAATTACATTGGATTTGAAATTGGCGGTACCGGACTTTTATATTCCCTGAATTATGAACGCAGCATTTCAATTAAGAAAAATATAATTCAAAGCATAAAAATTGGGGCCAGCCAGCCTTTTATATATGGTGTTGACCAATTATTTGTACCGATTGATTACACTGTATATTTAGGAAAAGGCGATATTCAGTTTCTGGCAGGTCTTGGGATAACTGTTTTAATAAGTCCATCAGCTTTTCCAGCAAGTCCAGCTGCTCGGGCTGATTACAGGCAATTATACCAATCCAACCCTTCTTTAGCTCTGGACAAATATGGAGTCACAAAATATGAACAACCGTTAGATTTGGCTTATACTGCAAGAATAGGATTAAGGGTTGGTACTAAAAATCGAGTTGTTTGGTTTGCTTACGTAAATTGTTTTTACATGAGACTTAATTTGGATTATTACTTCCAGCCGACCTGGTTTTCTGCAGGATTTAGCGTTAAGCTTTCAAAATAAGTTCAATTGAAATTAAAGAAATGAATGAGTAAAGCTTCGGGTTGGCTAGCACACTTGCCGGCTTAAACTGCCACAGGCTGTTTGCACTGTGGTGCCCTTTTAACTTAATAAGATACCAATAAACAAGCAAAAACAGCCACTTAAAAAGTTTAGATTACATATCTTGAATTTTGCTGTTACTTTATTGTAACATATTTTTTTGAATTACGTTTAACTGCTTTTAGATATACATTCTTTTCGACACAATATAAAATTTACATATGAAATCATCGCTACGCTACCAATCAAAAAAGGAACAATTCAAAAACACGCTAATGAAACGAAATATACTCCTGATTGCATTATTTTCCTTTGTAAGAATTACAATTGCGCAATGGCAACCAACTTCAGGCCCTAATGGCGGAAGTGTCTGTTCTTTTGCAGCCATAGGAACGAGTATATTTGCTGGTACTAATGGGGCAGGCGTTCTTCTGTCGACAAATAATGGAAGCAATTGGTCTCAGGCTAGTGCAGGGCTCACTTACCCATACATTAATTCCCTTTTAGTTATTGGCAATAACCTTTTTGCAGGAGCAGCAGATATAACAAATCGCCAAGGTGGAGTATTTATTTCAACAAATAATGGAACCAGTTGGAATATTCTCAATAATGGATTGCCGAATATTCCTATTTCCATGGTTTGCAATATTGGGTCGGCTATTTTCGCAGGTGGATATGCCGGTACTTACATTTCTTATAATAATGGAGCGAATTGGTCAGAAACTATTAACAGTACTATTGGTGCTATTGCACAAAGCGGAACAAATCTGGTTGGTTGTGGTAATAACAATTTATTTCTTTCCCTCGACACTGGGAAAACCTGGTTGCTGGATTCAGTTGGAATTGGTTCCGGGACATTTGCAGGAGTTGTAGCATGTGGCCCCTATGTGTTTGCAGCAACTCAGCAGCGTGGAATATTCCGTTCGGCCGACAATGGATTAAGTTGGTCATTGATTACAACCTCACTTATTGATTCACAATCAGTTTATAATATATTATTTAGTACGCTAATAGTAACCGGAACCACTTTGTATGCTGGCACTGTCAGTTCAGGTCTTCTTGTTTCAACAGATTTCGGCCTAACATGGACTAGTATAGTTTATTACCCGAATATTCAGGGCATTTATGCCAATGGAAGCAATTTATTTTTAGGCTTACAATATTCAGGAGTTGCACTATCCACGGATGGTGGTTCTACGTGGTCAAATAATATAAATACAGGTTTAAATATTACAAACACTGTCGCTTTGATGGCCAAAGATTCAATTTTATTTTCTGGAGTTGATTCCTGGGGAGATTACAGGTCGACCAATAATGGGGCATCATGGATTGCCGATACCACAGCAACCGTTGGAATGGGCTCGTCCTCTTTTGCTTATAATGGAACATCACTATTTGCAATTAATGATGGTACCTCTGGCATTTTCCAATCTAATGATTATGGGAATACCTGGACAACAGTTACAAGTGGGTTATCGAATCAGTATGTAAGTTCGCTGGCAGCTGGCAGTGGTATTTTGTTGGCAGGAACAATTAATCCGTTAGATGTAGGTACAGATACTGGCGGAGTATTTATTTCAACCAATAATGGCTACTCTTGGTCTGAAACCAGTCTGACAGGAATGAATATAAACGCTATTGGAATATTCGGGAATCAGATTTACGCCGGAGGCTCAAATGAAGGCGCATTCCTTGGTTTATTTAAGTCAACAAACAACGGCACAACTTGGAGTCCTACTGGTTTGCCTACCATATTTTGTGTCCGCTCAATAATGATGAATGGAAACAATTTGTACGTTGGCACAGGCGATGCAGTAGGAGATGGAGATGGAATGTTTTTATCTTCAGATGGTGGAAATACCTGGACAACAATCAATAATGGACTTTCCAATACGGATATTCATTCAATCATTGTTAGCGGTAGTGTAATTTTTGTTGGAACCTACCAAGGTGTTTTTATGTCCACAACTAATGGTAAAAGTTGGATAAATATTAGTCTGGATATGGTAAACAGCTCAATAAATACCCTTGCTATCCTTGGCAATAATCTATTTGCCGCCACTAACGGAAGCAGTGTCTGGTTTGCACCAATTGATTCTTTGGAAAAACACAGTCTGGTATGGCCTGGAGACGCAAATAATGACGGTAAAGTAGACAACACAGATTTACTGGCAATTGGTTTGGGATACGGAAGGACAGGAACTATACGCCAGAATTCTTCAATAACCTGGATTGGTCAGTCTTCCCAGGACTGGACAGATAGTCTCGCAACCGGAACCAATGACAAATATGTTGATTGCAACGGAGATGGCATAATAAATGGAAATGATACGATTGCCGTTCTTTTGAATTATGACTCCATTCAGTCCTATAAGTTGAAGTATCAAATGTTTGATGAAACCCTTCCTGAATTATATATAAAATGTGCAAATGATAGCCTTGCTCCGGGAGGCATGGTATTGATACAAATTGGGTTAGGAAATAGTTCTTTGCCAGTAAGTAATATTTATGGACTGGCCTTTTCTATTGATTATAGCAACCCGGCTTTAGTTGATATTATGAGCAGCAAATTTTCATCCGTTACCTCCTGGCTCGGAACAAAAGGGAGTAACTTAATATCACTTTGCCATGCTAATACTTCATCTGCAAATGCTAACCTGGCAATTTGCAAAACCGATAAAGCCAATAGTTCGGGTTTTGGTGTTATTGGAGAGTTTACTTGCACATTACAGAACCCTATAACCAGCACTAATTATCAAAATCTGAAATTTTCTATAAGCGATGTTACTTTAATAAATAATAATGGAACTATCTTAAATATAACTGCCGGATCAGATTCAGTTGTTGTAAAGGGTTCACCTGCCGGGATAAAAGAAACCCAGCTTCAAATTCAAATAGGTATCTACCCAAATCCAGCAAACGATAATTTCGTTATTGAAACCACTGCTATGGATAAACAACTTCTGCGAATATTCGACGTCACAGGAAATCTCATCCTTACCCAAGTCCTCAATTCGCCATCGACCACAATCAATGCTCAAGATTTTGCCCAGGGTTTTTATGATGTCTGCGTATCCGGGAACGAAGGTAGAACTAACCAGAGGCTGGTTATTGTCCGGTAACCTTTCCTCCCAGGAAAGGTCAGATTCTGAAAAAGGAGCGAGTAAATGAACGTACTATGTAAAAATCACGTTCTTAGACAACGTAACATTAACCGGGTTGATACAAAGCACCGGTATCTGTGTTTCATTGGTGATGATCTGCTGTTCTTCGGGGCCGGCGATGAACTCGGTGAGGCCGATGTCCTGAATGTTGAGCATGGTGATCAAATCGGCATCTATTCTCGACGAATACTGTAAAAGTTGTTTTACGAAATTTCCTGGTTTTTCAGCATGCTCTGTTTCAAAAACTATTTTGTGAATGTTCATTTCGCTTTTGGTATAATTCAGATTGCGAACTGCTGTATTCTTCAGGTATTCGTCTGTTTCCAAGGGAGAAAATACGTACACTTTGGAATTAAAATATTTTGCCATGTGTATGGTGAGTGCAATTTTTTGTTTGGTCTCCTTGGCTAATTCGAGCGGGAGAACAATTTTTGCATAACCGTTACGGATGTTGCGTTGCTGAACAACGATGAAGGGTACTTTTGAATTGGTGATTACTTTTAATGCATAGCTTCCAGTGATGTGCTGGAAGCCTTTGGCTCCATGCGTCCCCATAAAAATCAGCTGGGCGTTAATTTCAGTGGCTACTTTCCCGATGTCGTCAAAAATATTTCCTACCCTTACAATGAAATCTGCCTTGATATTGTGTGCTTTGCTTAAGTCTGCTGTTATTTTCAGAAGTTTCTTTTTGTTCTCTTCTACGTCTTTTTCTTTAGCGATGACATGCAACAGGACAATTTCTCCATTCAGGGTCTGGGCAAGTTTAACAGCGTGGTTGACGGCACAATCAGCTACTTTGCTGTAATCGGTTGGAATAAGGAATTTAGTGATCTCCATAAAAAAATTGTTAATTTTATTCGCTTAATCGGTAAAGTATAGTGATAAGTAATAACGTTTAAACGATAAGGTTATTCTCTATACATGCGAATATAGTTATTTTAAATAAAATAACGAATTGGATAGTTTAAAGGATATAGAATTACAGCTCAGGGGTAATGCGGAAGCTCTTTACAAGGAGGCCAATACCCATCAGGTTTCGGGCGATTATGACCTGAGTAATCAGAAGGCTATTGAAGCTGTAGAGGCTTTCCGTAAACTCAAGGATCAGGAAGGTGAAACCAAGGCTATTTATTTGCTGGGAATGAATAGTTTGCTTCAGGGGGGCAAGCTGAAAAAGCTGAACGAGGAAGTGGAGGAAAAAAACAGGAGTATCATGGAAAGCCTGGATTATGCCAAACACATTCAGGAGTCCATACTTCCCCATACCAGTATGCTCCGGCAGTATTTTTCTGATTCCTTTGTTTTTGCCCGCGCAAAGGATATTATCAGCGGTGACTTCTTCTGGATTTATGAAAAGGAGAATGAAATTCTGGTGGCTGCTGTGGATTGTACGGGTCATGGTGTTTCAGGCTCTTTGATGTCCGTAGTTGCGAACAGCCTGCTGAATCAGGTGACCAGCAATCAATGGATGCCCAATCCTTCGTTTATTTTAAATGAGGTAAATCATTATATGCAGCGTACGCTGGCTGCCCATGATGACAGTGGTTTAAGGGACAGTATGGATATTGCACTTTTGTCTATTGCCAGAACGAAGACGGATTTGCTGTTTGCAGGAGCACATAATTCCCTGTACATAATTTCGGGTGGAATCCTGACGGAATACAGGGGAGATGATATTTCAATGGGTAATGGTGCATCCGCCAAGTTTTCAGGTCATAAGATCAAGCTGAAAAAGGGGGATTGCCTTTATGTTTTCACAGATGGGTATGCGGACCAGAAAGGAGGCCCGAATAACAGAAAGTTTTATTATGACCCTTTTAAAGCACTTCTGCTTAGCATTCACACTCTGCCGATGGAGAAACAGAAGATACAGCTTCACAGGGCCATGGATGAATGGATGGGCGAAACAAAGCAGATTGACGATATGCTGATCATTGGAATTCGGATTTAGTTATGGTGAACGCTGAAGTTAATCGTGTGGATCTGCTGATTGAGAAGGCCTGGACGATTCGTCTTTCGGATACACAAAGGGCGTTGGAATTGTCTCAGGAAGCATATGGCCTTTTGGTCAACTCGGATGATACGAAGGGGCTGGCATCTGGCTTAAGAAATCTTGCCATTTGCAATCAAATCCTGCTGGATTTCGAAAATTCTTTACTGTTTTGTTATCAGGCTTTGCCTCTTTATGAATCATTAAAAGATGAGAAAGGGGTGGCCCTTATTTATTCTTTTATCGGCACCAATTTTTTCCAGTTAAGCGATTATGAAAATGCGCTGATGTACCATTTGAAGGCGCTCAAAATAAGGGAACAGCTCAAAAGTGATGTTGATCATTCTTCTTCCCTGCTGAGTATTGCCAATGTTTATGCGACCATAAAAGAGTATGAGAAGGCGCTTGGGTATTATCTGGAAAGTGAAAAATTAGCCATCGGCCTGAGTGATAAAACGGTCTGGGCCAAGGTGCTGAATGGTATTGGCGGAATGCACATGGCCTGCGGCGATTATGAAAAGGCGATCGACTGTTTCATTCAAAGTGTAAATATCAAAAAGGAGTTGGGGGATATACGCAGCACGGCGTCTACCTTGCGTAACATGGGGGATTGTTCCATCGAACTCAGGGATTTTGAAAATGCCCAGCAATGCCTGATGGAGAGCAAGAAAATTGCTGTTGAATTTGGAGACCGCTCGATTGAAGCTGCCTGTCTGCAGACTTTCGGCAAGTTGTTTCTAGTGAAGAAGATGCTTCCCGAGGCCATTGACCAGGCCAGGCGCTCATTGGGAATTTTCACGGAGCTTAAATCTATCAAGGAACAGTCGAACTGTCATAAATTACTGGCAGATGCATGGTTTTTGAAAGGCGGGTTTGAACTGGCCTATACGCATTTGAATTCGTATTTTCTATTAAAGGAGGAAGTGACGCACCTTGAGTCGGCAAAAAAAATTGAGAATTTAATTCTGGTGCGGCAAATTGAAACGATGAAGAATGAATCGGAAATTGAACGCCTTAAAAAGGTTGAATTGAAGACAGCCTACCGGCAGATTGAAGAAAAAAATAATAATATTCTGGACAGTATTGAATATGCCAAATACATACAGGAAACGCTGCTCCCGAATGAAGAAAGCATTAAACTGAGTTTCAAGGAGTCATTTGTTTTTTTTCTACCCAAGGATATTGTAAGCGGTGATTTTTACCTGCATTACCGGATAGGGGATAAGGTCCTGCTGGCTGTGGTGGATTGTACGGGTCACGGTGTGCCGGGAGCTTTTATGTCGCTGGCAGGAAACAATATATTAGAACACATTATTAAGACTCAGAAAGTGTATGAGCCTAAATTTGTTTTAAAGGAGCTTAATAATGCGATTGTGGAAAAGTTTAAGAAAGGGGATGAACTATCGTCGGCTAAAAATGGAATGGACATCGCATTTTGTTCTATTGATACGACTACTCTGCAGATGGAGTATGCAGGCGCCCATAATCCGGTTTACCTTGTGCATTCAGGGGAACTTACAGAAATGAAGTCGGACAGAATAATTATTGGAATTAATGGTGATCAGGAGTTTTCGCAACAGAAGATTCAACTGCAAAAAGGCGATATGGTTTATCTTTTCAGCGATGGGTTCGCCGACCAGAAGGGAGGGGGGAAGGGGCTGAAATTTTATTATCCTCCATTTAAACAATTGCTGATGGATATCAGCGCTTATGCTGTTGCGGAGCAAAAGAGTCAACTTGGTTTGAGGCTTGCGGAATGGAAAGGGAGTGAGGGCCAGACAGATGATGTTACTGTTATCGGCTTGAGACTGTGATTTTGCTTGCAAAATTGCAGGACGAAAGTCTGAGAACAGGATACCCGGAGGGTGAACTATCATAGGAGTAAGGATTTAATTATTTACAGCATTTATGTTTTTTTACTGTGCCTCCTGAAGCGATCGCTTTTATTATGCATTACGGATACCTTGCGGTTTTCCTGATTGTCTTTTCTCAGGAAGTGGGGATTCCAAATCCCATACCGAATGAACTGGTATTGATGTTCACCGGTTACCTGACTTTTAAGGGGATATTGGTTTTGCCGTTGGTTATTTTAGTTGCTGTGTCTGCCGACTTTATTGGCACCAGTATACTTTACGCGGTTTTTTATTTTTCAGGTGTTTTTATTATGAAACATAAACCGCGCTGGTTTCCCGTTTCGGAAAGTTCCATCAGTAAATTGAGTGCACGGATAGTTAAGGGTGGAATATGGAGACTTTATCTTTGCCGCCTGACTCCTTTTCTCAGGGGCTATACTTCCATTATTGCAGGTTTATTGAAAATTAAACCCAGAACTTTTTTGCCAGTTGCGGCTATTTCAGCTTCTACCTGGGCGGCCGGCTATGTCATAGCAGGGCGTTTGCTTGGACCCTGGTGGAGTTATGCGGGGGCCAAACTGGGAAGTATGAAATATTATATACTCCTTGGCGTGGTGCTTGTTTTTCTTATTGTGGGGCTTGTAAAATACTTCTGTGATCGGGCTGCGGACGCAGCAAAAACACATTCCTAACATCCTTTCTGTCAATCACTTGCGATTTGTTTTCAATTCTTTTATGGAATTGTCTGTTGCTGTACATCTTATAATTAAAGCAAATAGAAACAATTCTAAAAAATTCCATTATGCAAAAGAAAACAATCAGACAGATACTTGCAGCGACCACAGGTGTTGCTGCTCTGGCAGGCCTTATTGGTTGGGTAACACCAACTGATCTATTGAATCAGGCAGTTGACAATGCGTTTATTTTAAACCTGAGAGCGAATCTGAATGAACATACCAAGCTCTGGCCGGAGGAGCGGGTTTACCTGCAATCGGATAAGCCTTTCTATGAGCCGGGTTCTACGATTTGGTTCAGTGCCTATCTGCGGGACGGGAAAAATTTAAAGGCGTCGGTGCAAAGCGAAGTCCTGCATGTGGATCTGATTGGCCCTAAAGGGAATGTAGAGCAAACGTTAAACCTGATTGCGAAGGAGGGAAAAGCTGCGGGCGATTTTAGTTTGGGCGAGGAGGCTGCGGGGGGAATGTATAAACTAAAGGCTTATACTAACTGGCAAAAGAATGATGGCTCATCGTTTGGTTTTGAGAAAGAAATACAGGTACAGGATATTGTGCTTCCTAATTTAAAGATGAAACTCGAGTTCGAGAAGAAGGCTTTTGGTTGCGGAGATGAGGTCATTGCGAAACTGGAATTAAATACGAATGAAAATAAGGCATTGGGGGATTACAAGGTTAGGTTTGTGGCTTCTCTGGAAGGCAAGAAGATTACTGAAAGTTCTGTGCTGACAGATGCTGAAGGGCTTAGCTATATACATTTTAAACTTCCTTCAGATCTGCATACGACGGATGGATTGGTCAATGTATTGATTGATTACAATGGAAGCACTGAAAGTATTTCACGCGCTATTCCGATTGTCCTGAATAAAATCAAGTTTGCTTTATTTCCGGAAGGGGGAGACCTTGTTACAAATATGCAAAGCAATGTGGCCTTTCGTGCCTTGAATGAATTTGACAAACCGGCAGACGTGGAGGGTGAGGTCCGTAACTCAAAGGGGGCTGTTGTTGAGACTTTTAAAAGTTTCCACCTTGGAATGGGCTCGTTTAGTTTTAATCCCCAAAAGGATGAAAAATATTTTGTGAAAATTACTAAACCTGAGGGAATTAAAGAAGTTTTTGATTTGCCGGAAGCGCTTCCAAGGGGTTATGTCATGAGTGTCAGGAATTCATCTTCCGGTAATATTGAGTTGGGTATTAACTCTTCGGAACAGGAAGAATTATCGGTGGTGGCTCAGGTGAGGGGAGAAATTTATTTTTCTTCTGCTATCAATGCGCAAGAGGGGTTAAATAAGCTGACTATTCCGGTTGCTAAATTCCCTATAGGGGTTTGCCAGATCACTTTGTTTGACAGTAAGGGAATAGAGCGGGCTGAAAGGCTTGCTTTTGTACATCATGATAAACAACTTTCTATTGGTGTCAGTACAGATAAGGAGAAGTATTTACCCAGAGAAAAGGTTAAGCTGACCGTGAGTGTCAAAGATGAAAGGGGAATGCCAATGCCGGCGAACTTATCCCTCTCTGTGGTGAACGATCAGTTACTTTCTTTTGCGGATGATAAATCGGGAAATATCCTAACTGAGTTGTTGTTACAACAGGATGTGAAGGGTAAAATTGAAGAACCGGGATTTTATTTTGATGCGAAAGAAGAAAAAGCAGGGAAAGCGCTTGATTATCTGTTGATGACCGCAGGCTGGAGAAAATTTACCTGGGAGCAGGTGCAGTCAAATAAGGTTAATGCTCCTGAATTTGCTGTGGAGAAAGTTGTTCTGAATTCGAATGTGGTGAGCCGTACAGCCGTAGCAGAAGATGTTATGGAGGAAATGGCTCCGGTTGCAAATGCCATGAGAGGTGCGGGTAATGATGAGGCAAGAAAAATGGCCATTGCAAAGGCGGAAAATGGCGCTAAGAAAAAGAGCGAGGGAGAACAATTATTTGCTCCTGTTATGGCTATAGCAGTGGCTAATCGTCCTGAACAGAGTAAGAAAATGGAAATCCGTCATGAAATGCTTAAGGCAGACGTGAAAGAAAGGAATGAGGATGCCAGGAAAAAAGCTAAACTCGAAGATCAGAATTTTAAAAGAGCAGGATTTCCTGAGGCAGCTCAGGCAATGGGTAATGCGGTTGCCAATAACGCGCTGGAAATGGATCAGGAAGCGGTTTTTGCAAAACCTGCGGTTAATCCGATTACCTATTACAGGGCCCGCTTATTTGCGGCTCCTGTGTATGACAAGGCTCAAACGGTTGATGTTCGTACAGATTTTCGTTCCACCGTGTTCTGGGAGCCTAACCTGGTGGTTGACCGCACTGGCAAGAAGACCATCGAATTTTATAACTCGGATGATATTTCTTCTTTCCGCACTACTATTGAAGGGTTGAGTCCTGATGGCGGAGTTGGACGGACCGAACAAACCTATTTTACACAACTGCCTTTTGCCATGAGTGCCAAGGTCCCGGTGGAAGTGGCAACTTCGGATATTGTTTCCATTCCCGTGACGTTGAAAAATAATACCAATGAACCACTGGGAGGTGCCTTTACAATTAGTGCTCCGGATGGATTGCAGGCTATTTCAGAACCAGATTTAGCACAGACCATAATGCCAGGGCAGGCTAGAGTAGTTTACCTGGATTATAAAGTATTAAACAAACCTGGTAAGGGAGATTTTACCATTTCCTTTAAAAGTTGCGGGCTGAAAGATGCCTTTATTCAAAACATTAAAATGGTTTCTAAAGGTTTCCCCGCTGTTGCTTCTTTTTCCGGTCAAGAGGTGGAAAAAGAATATACCATTGATATGGAAAATGTAGTGGATGGATCTGTGAAAGCTTCTTTCAGCGCTTACCCGAATGTAGTGAGTGACCTTATGAAGGGCGTAGAGGGAATATTGCAGGAGCCTTATGGATGTTTTGAGCAGACTTCCTGCACGGCATATCCTAACGCGATGGTTTTGAATTACCTTAATTCAACTGATAGTAAGGATGTAAACACCTTATCGCGTGCAAATGCTTTACTGGACAAAGGTTATAACCGTCTCTGTACCTTTGAAACCAAAGAAAAGGGATATGAATGGTTTGGGGCGGCACCCGGACATGAAGGGTTGAGCGCATATGGACTGCTTGAATTTGCGGATATGAAAAAGGCAGGCGAAAAAGTAGATCAGAAAATGGTGGACCGCACTGCTGAATGGATCATGAGCCACAAGGATGGGAAGGGCGGATTTGCACGCAATCAGCATGCGTTGCATGACTATGGGAGAATAAGCAATGAAATATTAAATGCCTATATCGTTTATGCTGTGGCCGAAGCGGGGTATACTGATATCAGGCAGGAGTTTGAAACTTCTTATGAGAGGGCATTAGCAACGAAGGACCCTTATATGCTTGCGCTGATGTGCAATGCAGCTTTTAAGCTGAATGAAACTCAAAAGGCCTCCGCTGCAATGAATCTATTGCTCAGTTTGCAGGGCAAGGATGGAAGCTGGAATGGGTTGACACATTCAATTACCTATTCACAGGGAAGATCCTTAACCATTGAAACGACTGCTATTGCTACTATGGCTATGCTTAAGAATTCCGGAAAAAATTTAGCCGAGCTGAAAAGTGCAATAGACTTTATTGTAAAATCAAGGGATGGATCGGGCACTTTCAGCAGCACACAAGGCACTATCCTGGCACTTAAGGCGCTTACAGAGTTTGCGATTGCAAGCAAGAAAACAACTGAAGGCGGAACGATAGCTGTGTTTGTGGATGGAAGAAAGGTGGCTGAAAGGAATTACAAAGCTGGTGATAAAGGTGCAATTGTGATTGACAGCCTGGAACGATTTATGAGTTCCGGAAAGCATATCGTTAAGGTGAAATACATGGGTGTGAAAGTTCCGCTTCCCTATTCTGTTGCGGTGAACTGGAATACTTTTTTACCGGTTAGCGATCTGTCATGTGGTGTAAATCTTACAACACGTCTCGCGTCCAAAAATACAAGAGTTGGGGAGACAGTTCGTTATTCAGCAACGCTTAGCAACCTGAAAAATACGGAGATCCCAAGCACTATGGTTTTAATCGGGATACCCGCCGGATTAACTGTTCAACCCTGGCAGTTAAAGGAGATGCAGGAGAAAAAACTGTTTGATTACTATGAAGTGAAAGGGAATCAGATTATGATCTATTACAGAGGGATGGCTCCTAATGATGTGAAGCAGATTAACCTTGATCTGAAGGCGGAAGTGCCGGGAGAGTTTGATGCTCCCGCTTCTTCCGGATACCTGTATTATACAAATGAATTCAAGAGCTGGAGTGGGGTGGACAGAATTAAGATCAGTAAGATCTGAAGTTTTTGGGAATGCAGAGCTGCCATTCATTTAAAACTGTAAACAGGATGAAAACGTTAATCAAAATAGTAATATGTTGCTGGGTTTTGACTTTCCCGTCGCTTTATGCTCAGGCGAAACCACCTAAGGATGATCCGAGAAATCCGGATTGTAACTGTCATGTGTTTCAGGCTTTGGCTGATAAAGAGTACAAGGCGATGAACAGGAAGTCTGTTGTGGTAAACAAATTTAGAAATCGGAATCTGGAACTATTCATACAGCATGTTGAACATAAAATTGAAAGCATCTTTCAGGGAAGGAAGAAAGTGATGGGGGCTTTGGATAGTTGTTTTGGCTGGGGCTGAATATGTTAATATTCACAAATGGCAAAAAGCAAGCATCGTTCATCGCTAACAGGGCAAACCTCCGGTGGAGGTTTGAGCCAGCTCCTGTGCAAGCCTCGGGAATTTCTTGAAGACTCTTCACTGCTGCTTCCTTTTTTATAAATTTGTCCCAGCTTTTTTTAAGTGGGGACATCTGAGACAA
>JABDEY010000051.1 GCA_013286805.1 Bacteroidota bacterium
CATATCCATTTCGGGAGGTTTTTTATCCTTAGCCTTTTTAACATTTTTCATATTTGGGGCCGGATATTTCCTGTTTTTTGGAGGTAAGTAATATACTCTGGGCTCGGTTCCAAGTTCTTCAAGGTGCCGGTATCCGCCGTTTTCTTCCAGAAGCTGGCTTAGTTTTACTGTTTTTCCGGAAGCGTTGGTGACGGCATTTTCATTCTGATCCCCAAAATAGATGGCATCCATGGGGCAGCCGCTTACACAGGCCGGCATCTTACCCTGTCTGATCATATCGGGGCAGAAATCGCATTTTTCCACTGTTCCCATCCTGCGTGGATAGCTTTGCTCAGGAGAGTAAGTTGATTCACCTATTGCTGCAGTCTGACTGGCAGCGGGATGACTCCAATTAAAGAAACGGGTGGAATAGGGGCAGGCTGCCATGCACATACGGCAACCAATGCAGCGTTCGTTGTCAATAAGTACTATGCCATCCTGTCTTTTAAATGTGGCATTCACAGGACATACTTTTGTGCAGGGAGGATTGTCACAGTGAAAACAAGGTTTTGGGAAAAAATAGGGAGCGGTAGCTTCTGCATCCTGCATTTTGAACACTTTCATCCATTCCCGGTCAGATTCGGTAAAGTGCATTTTCTGGCAGGCTTCTGTACACTTTTTGCATCCGTCACATTTGGCCTCGTCTATGACCATTACGAATTTTTTATTGGGTATACCGTCGCGGGCTTCAAGGTTAGATACAGAGGGCATATGAAATTCCTTCATGTGCATTGAATCTGCTTCATATATTTTGCCATCGGCAGGGGAGAGTACTTTTACTTTTTCTCCTGAGGCTGGTTCTGCTTCACCGGATAAAACTTTCTGTAAACCGCCACCTACTAAGGTCATTCCGGCTGCAAGCATTCCTAATTTAAGGAAGTCCCGTCTGCCCTTTTCTTTATTTGTTTCCTGTGCCATAGCTTTTAGTAGTTTGTTTACGCAGACAAATATCTGCAGCTTATCAGATTAGTATTATGATGATTATCAGAGCAAAAGATGTCTTTTCGCAGGAACAGGAAAAATCAAAAAGGAAGTATGCTTTAGAAAATATTCCGGGAGTAATTAATCAGAGTGGATAAATCAGAATGGCTTAATCAGAATGGATAAATCAGAGCTGGATAAATCAGAGCTGGAGGTTATATACTTTCAGGATCCCGTATAATGTGGATTCATTCACTATCCTGATTTTTTTACCTTCTTTGGCGATGAGTTTCTCCTGTTCAAAATCACTCAGGTTTCGGATTACCTGTTCTTCATTCGTTCCGCAGATGCCTGCAATATCAGTTCTGCTGATCTGTACATTCAACAGTTGCCCTTTGTTAGTTGTTCCTTGAGCTTGATATCCAAAAATAGTTTTAAGATATAAAAGAGCGAATGCGACTTTTTCCCGAACAGTCATTTGCGACAGGTATTTGATTCTGGCTTCTATGCCCCGCAGTTCTTTGGAATAAAAAAGCATAAGTTTAACTGTGAATTCGGGATTTTTCAGAAATGCTTCAGAGATGGTTTCGTTTTTTACAAAACATACCACTGAATCTTTCATTGCTACGGCACTGATGGGATAGGTCTCTCCATTGCTTCCCCGGTGCCCGAGAATGTGACCGCTTGTTGCAAGCCGTACAATCTGTTCCTTGTCGTTCAGTCCACTGGAAACAACCTTAACCTGGCCGTCTTTTATAAAAAAAAGACCGTTTACAAACTCACCGGCAGCAAAGACAGCCTGTCCTTTTTTATAAGATACTTCCGTTTTATGTGTTTCAATCTCCTTTATCCACTTGGATGAGCAGTATTTAATGAAACAGCCTGGATTAAAACAATCTATACAGGAACCCGCCTTCTTCATATACTTCTGCTATTTGCAGGCAAAATTCCGAACAAAAACGGGAGAAGGACATGATAAAGGTCATGTTAAAATCTGCTTTTCAGCAGGAGGTATTAATTGAAAGGAGCTATTTTGAATTCTATTCTTCTGTTTTGAGCATGTTGTTCCTCGGTGCAGGCTGTACACCTGTTAAGCAGCTGGGTTTCACCAAAACCAATCCCTGAGACGCGTTCTTTGGCTACGCCATGTGAAACAATATAATCAACAGCGCTTTTCGCCCGTTTATTTGACAAATCCATATTAAATTCATTCGTGCCCTGTGAATCTGTGTGGGAGTCAATCTCCACTTTAATTTTCAGATTGGCTTTAAGCACCTGAATTACTTTGTCCAGAATAATCTGCCCCTCTTTTGTAATTGCATAGTCCTGCACCGCAAAATATACTTTCTCAGGTATAACAGTTGTTGATAAAATGGGGCTGGATCTGTCCACAAATTTCAACCAGGGGTCGTTTATAGCTAATTTCCCATTCAAATCCAGTTTAAGGGAAGACTCTTCCACTTCCATTGTTATTAGTTTCAGTTCATCCTGCTTTAAGAAAACAAAATTAAATTTACCTTCTGCCGTACTCGTTGTGGATGAAATTTCCTTTCCTGCGAGGTCAGTAATCAGGACCCTTGTATTTGCCAGCTTTGTATTTTTTTCAAGGATTGCAATGGAAAAATCCTGGCCAACCGGTGTTTTCGAAAAAACAAAAGAGCCAAAACCGTTCGTGAATACATCTTCAATTGCATTGCCCGTTGAAGCTACAAGCTGGATTTTTGTATTGGCTATGGGTTGTGTCTGATTATTTATAACTGATAAAAGTATTCCCGCTATGTTCTTTGTTTTCTTCGTGGCAGGTTGCTTTGAATTTTCAGCTAATTCTTTTAAGCTTTTTTTGAGAAGATTTTCTTCTATTTCCAGTTTCATATAATTGAGTGTATCCTGCTTTAAAAATTCAAAAGCGAATTTTCCCGGTGTACTGCAAGTCACTGTAACAACTTCATTTCCCATCAAATTGGTAATACAAACAGGGATATTGGCAAGATTAAAGTTTGAGTCGGGCAGAGAAAGCGTGATTCTTTGACCTCTCTGAATGGGATTTCGCAAAACAAATGCACCATATGCGGTGGTCATACAATCTTCCAATACAGTATCCCCATTTTCAGCTTTACAGGAAAGCAGAATCCGTACATTGGAAATGGGTTGCTGTACTCCACCTGATTTAGATTCCAGAATTCCTGCAATCATTTTGCTGTGTTTGGTGTAATCTTCAGCAGAGCCACCATTTGCTTTCCTGATCCGGCTATACGCATCAACCCTGGCCTGAGCATTTAATTTCCCAACTTCTTTTTTGATATTTTTTTCATATGCAAAATCAACATTAAAGGAATAGGGATCCACGCCAAATTTGTTATCCGGCTCATAATAAATAATCCTTGTGAATGGCTTGTCTAATAATTCCGCACTCAGCTTATCAGATTCCGGAGAGTAGAGTACTATGTAATAAATTCCGCCATCTATATGTAGCACTTTTTTGTTTTCCTTCCCCTTTGCGTTCGCAATCAGGGATAGCTTTTCGCTTACGTAACCATTTTTAGAGGCAGTAATTAAATAGGCTTTAAATAGTTCAAGTTTAATAGTTACATTTCCATCAGCGCCTGATGTTTTCTGTTGGAGGAGGATGTCCGTTTCTTTGTTATAAACTGAAATCCTGACACCTGAAAGTGGAATATCCGTTCCTTCCAGTATATTTCCTGATAAAGTGGCATTTTTTCCATCCCTTAACTTTAAAGTTAGCATTAAACTTTTATCCTGTGCCCGGTTTGTAATAGAAAGGAGGGAAAGAAAAAGGAAAATGCAGACACGAAGGTTAATCATAGCACCATTAGATAAGCCTTCAAATTTATCAAATAATATGAAAGTGCCGATCTATAAAATGCCTACCTCACAACCACCCTCTTCACAGTCGGCTCTCCGTTTACGTTCAGGCTGAGAATATAAATGCCTGAGCTGATTGTGGAGGAAAGCGGCATATCATATGTATGTTCTCCTGCTTCGAGGTTTTGCTGAAATAAGTCGGCAACTACCTTCCCTGAAAGATCGAGCAAACGGGCAGAAACACTGCTTTGTTTATCAAGCGTATAGCTCAGGTGAATAGGGCCATTGCTTGGGTTTGGAAATACATTTAACCCGATTGTATTAGCAGAGGTTTCATCGATACCTAAAGTTGAAGCAGGTGTTAATGTGAGATTATAGATGGCTGACATATCTCCTGAAGTAGAACCATTTCCGTTCACTCCGTTTCCGGCTGCCCAAACATATACACTTCCGCTTGCAGGTGCTGTCCATGTCCAGGTAGCGGTGGAAGAAACAGGAATTAATGCCTTATGAGTCACATTGGTCACAGTAACCCAGGATGCAGCTCCAACTTTAACAATCTGACAATTAGAAATAGCTGCTCCAAAAACTCCTCCGTCTTTAGCGGTAGCAGTAGTACCATTAATCATTTCAAGGTCGAATCCAAAGTCGTTGTTGCCTTTTACATTAAAAGCTAAAGTATATACCTGATTAGGTTTATAGGTATTACCAGCACCAAATGCAGGAGTGGCTGTTAAACTTGAAGTTGGGGTTGGCCCCCCACTATGACATCCGCCTTGTGAACATGTTCCACCCCCCTGGGCAATGTCAGGTGGCGAGGTGGTATACGCACTGTAATTAACACCACCATTTACAGATAAAATTGTGAACCCTGAGATGAGAACAACCGTTGCCCCAGCAATGAAGAAAGCAATCATTTTTTTCCCCAGAAGCGTTTTTTTTAAGGTATTTGTGTTCATGGTTTTGGTTTTTATTGGTAACTTTTAGTTTTTATTGGTAACTTTTAGTTTTTTAGGTTTTATTTCTAATATCAATTTTTTACATAAGGTATAAAAACAGCATCTATGGTGATCTCAATATCCTCTGCTATATTCGTGCCAACAACACTGGGAACCTTGATATTATGGTCGGCCAGTTTTACTTTAAACTTACTGTGCACAGTCATTTTTCCGTCTTTCATTTTTACTGTTCCGTCAATGGTCCTGTCTTTTTCCACCCCATGAACTTCCAGCTTACCGGTAACCGAAATCAGATCACCACCATTTGTTGAACAGTCCAGTTTATCATTGAATTTTCCTTTAAAAGTACAATAGGGGAATTTTTCGCTTTCCATGTAATTCTCATTGAAGTGATCCTGCATCAATTGTGATTTGAACTTGAAGGATGTATTGGTTACTTTAAATACAATTTCCCCGCTTGAACAGTTAAAAACAGGCTTGGTAACTGCATTTGTAGCATCAATGTTTTCCATTTTCGTGGCAGAAAACATGCTGATCGTACAGGTTTCTGCGATGAATATCTGTGAAAATGCAGGGGCAAAAGTCAATGCCAAGAATAATCCCAAGAATATTTTTTTCATAATGTTTATATAAAATTTATATTGCGTTTCCCCTTTTATTTAGTTTGTTACAATGCAAATACCCTCGAAATATTAAATCCTAACCGAACACCCCCATTAACCCCACCGGACCAACTTGTATTCGTATAAGGAATAAATTCATTCTCCGCTATGGCCAGAGAATTGGTTAAATGCACACTGAAAACGTGCCCCCCTGTTTCTATTTCCCAGCCGATGCCCATGCTGTCATAATAAGTAGCAGGAGAATAAGTACTTAGCCTTAATACATATTCCAGCACAATTGCAGCACGCTTGGAATATTTGATCCGGGTTACAAAACCCATTGAGTAAGAGTCATTGTTTTCCTTGGTCAGGTTAACAATATTATAATGGACATAAGTCGGAGAGATCTGAAATGAGAAATTAGAGTTGAATTTGCGGGCAATGATAAGCTGGTGTACGTACGACAAGCGGTTAGTTGAATTTGCATACATATTTTCAGACGGGCCTCCTGCACTCAGATTGGTATTGTTGTAATACATTCCAGAGAACCAGGTAACGCTAAACGGGGTTTTTCCATCAATGGTTTGCCGGATAAGCCGGTATTTAAGGAATACGTCCACCATTTTATCCTGTGAGCTTCTGGCCAATCCAAACATTAAGCGTCCGTCATAACTATACTCTAAGCTTAGTTGTATATTAACCGGGCCATCAATACCCCATGCATTATAAGCTCCGGTGTTTAAGGCGGAAAACCTGTGGGCTATGCGGAAATCCAATGCTCTCCGGCCCAATACTTCAGAAGTATGCAAATTAACGGCACGCGTGGATTTAAACGTCGCAAACGTATATTCCTTTTTCTTCACCTGGTTGTCGTCAACTATCTTCATTAAGTCAAAGTCCTGCGCATATGACCGCTGATATATGCAAACTAATAAAACAAAACTGGCAAGCGCTTTCCAAAATTTCATAAATTAATTATTTAGGGAACCCGCTTTGATCCATTTACGCAGTATCATGGTATCACAAGGAGATATTACCCCAGTCAATGGCATCTTGTGAAGCCCGGTCCCTCCAATATCGGCCATCATTTGTCCGTTTAATGCAACTGTCTGCACTCCAGCATAGGTTGATAAATTAGGATCCGCATGAGGGGCACCTGGGCCATGACAGCCAGCGTTGCCCGAACCGCAATTCGTATTCAGAATAGGAACAATAATCTTAGCATAAGAAATGATACCGGTTGTGTCACATACGGCACTCTTAGGAGCAATCAGCTCCCATTTGTTATTGGTACAGGCTATAAGGCCCAGAAAGGCAAGTGCTATAAAGACTCCAACTCTTTTCATGCAATACATGAAGGTATAGTATTTATTAATTAATTAAAACAAAATTCTTTCCGAATAAGATCAATTTCATAATCAATCAGGTTACTGTCAGTATTTTTCCGTTTAAACTGGTTTTATAAGTGGCAAGTCCGGAGGGAGGGGGTCCGGAAACTACACTTCCGCTTATACTATATATTCCTCCATGACAAGGACAAATAAGCTCATTTCTCGAACTGCTATAGGAAACAGTACAACCGGCATGCGTACAAATAGCTGAAAGGGCAACAAAAACCGAAGGCCCGGTACAAATGACCACCACATTATCCTGAATCACTGATCCACCCTTTGTATTCAAAACTGCGTTGGAAGAGCTGCTTAGGTCAAGCGTGAAATTGACATTCTGTGGTGAAGCTACACTGCTTTTTTTGCAGCTTTCAAGCATACTTACTCCCAATGCAGTAGCTCCACAAAATGCACACGAGGATAAGATGAATTCTCTTCTATTCACAATTGCAGCAGACGGTTCTCTCTTTTTTCTATTTATTAATACGGACATTTGAATTAAAAGGTGGGGTGCACAGACGATAATTTTAATAAACCCCACCCTATTTTGTATATTTACGTATAACCAATAGAGCGAGCTCTTGTTTTTTAAGAAAAGGCCGGAATTTTCAGAAGATAACTTAGACAGCGTAATAAATGCCTGTCTAAGTAGAGATCAGGGCGCCCAACGTTTACTAATCAAAATGTTCCTTGTTTATGTTAAGAGCATATGTTTAAGATATGCCGCTAATGAACAGGAGGCCGAAGAGATAATAAATGATAGTTTTTTGAAAATTTTCAATAACCTGGGTAAATATGATCACGCTAAGCCTTTCAGAGCCTGGATGAGAGCGATTACTGTAAATACTGCTATTGATAATTACCGCAAAAACAAGCGGGTCGAAAGACATGTCGATATAGATGATATAGATTTAATCCATCCCGATGAGGATATAATCAGTAAAATAGCTGCAAAAGATATTCTGGCTTTGGTTCAAAAGTTGACGCCCGCCTACAGAATGGTTTTTTCCCTGTATGCACTTGATGGATATAATCATCGCGAGATTGCAGAAATGCTTGGAATTAAAGAAGGTACGTCCAAATCAAATCTTCAGGATGCAAGAAGAAAACTACAGGGAATGATAAAAATCAATTATCCCGATTTATATCGGTCATATTCGTTAAAAATCATCCAGATAAATGAGAACTGAGAATTTTGATGATTTGATCAGGGGTAAGTTAGAAGAGGGCGTGCCCTTTTACAGGGATGAGGAACTGGATCGTGTACAAAACCATGTAACCCAAAATCAAACAAAGGACGATCGTAAACGCATGTTGCTCATTGGTTTTTATTCTCTGGCCGGCCTTTTATTGGCTGGATTACTGATCTGGGACCTGGTTCAATACAAGGAAAATAAGAAATTAACGCAAGCATTAGCTTCGCTGAAGCCTGTTCATGCAGAGGCGAAGCCCAGAATTGAAAATTTAAAGGAAGGATCAATTGAAGAAAAAAGAAAATGGGAGGCTTTGAACGGCAATTCAGCACAAACTAATTTTCCCGCAAAAAATAATTATTCACAAAAGAATAATTATGCAGCAAATAGTAAGGCTCTTTTCAAAGAGGCAAAATTAATACCTGAAGAATCCATTACGGTGGATCAACGTTCAATACTGAAGTACGAAGAAAGTGCCAGTGTTGTTGACTCTATTGGGATGACCGGCGTTCCATTAAGTCCTTCTTCTGCCGATCCGGCTATCGTTTCATCAGCTATTTCATCAACTGTTCCAACTACTACTTCTGCACCTGATCCGGCCATAGTTCCGGCTTCAGATAAATACCTGCACTATCTGGCCGGAGCAGTAATTGAAGTTGCGAATGGGCATAATGCAATAAGCCTTATTGGTGAAATGATGCTGGGTAGCAAATGGAGCATCAGTACAGGAATTAAATTTGTTCAAATGGATGATGACGGGGAGTTCTTTGATAATGAAGACTTTGAAAATAAGAAGGGGCATGATTACTCAGCACCCTGCACCACCTGTTCAATGGATTCAGGCCCGCATCAGGACGTTCACTATAAATTCACACTTGTTCAGATTCCTTTGGCGCTCAACTATTATATTGATCTCAGAAATAATTTTGCTTTATTTCCTGGACTGGGAACTGATCTGGACGTTTATGCCAAACAACAAATTGATGTGGACAATTTCCCTGCCGGCATTCCGGCAAATCTGCCGTGGACAAGCAGATGCCCTACACTTGTATTTAACAATGCAAAGTTTTCTCTGGGTATTCAGAAGCAATGGAAACATTTTGTGCTAAAGGCAATTCCATTCGTCAGCAAACAGCTTACGGCTGTTGATTATAAAGCTGAAAGCTGGTACTATGGGCTACAACTGAGCGGATTGTATGTGTTTTAAAAGCGTGGCAACAAAATAATAAGTAGTGCGCTATAAATTTTACTCCTTCATCATCAGAATCTTCCCGCTGCTGGTTTGTTTTCCGGAAGTGATAGAGTAAAAATAAACACCTGAAGTCAAAGTCATTCCTCCATTGCTCTTTCCATCCCAGATTGTTTCATAATAACCAGGCACTATCCGTTGATTTTGCAAGAGATTTCTTACAACCTTGCCTTGAATATTGTAAATGAGAATGGAAACAGTCCCTGGATTATTCAGCGTATAACCAATGTGCACATGCTGATCAAAAGGATTCGGAAAAACGCTGGTCACAATTTTATTTGCGGAAAGATTATTGACAGCAAGCAGGGTGTCACCGGCCAGTAGTGCTGCAATGTTAATATTTTCATCACCAGGCTGGTAGGTGAGATATTGGAAGCCATCAAACAGCATTTCATTCGAGGTGCTTGTTCCGGCAATTACAAGTGCAGGAGGGCTGTTTGGATTATTCGGGTTATTCGTTGTGTTGTCATAGGTATGGGTTGAGTAGAGGGAATACCCTGCAGGAATTTTTACTAAATTGGGATAGGTATAGGCACCCTGCCAGCGAAAATCCCAATTCTTCTCCCGAATGAGCTTAATGGTATCAATTCCACTGTAGGCATAATTTGTAATGCTAACCCCTACTTTATGATTATGCGGGAAAGTTGAAACCAGAGAAATGGGAGATGAAATAGCTGAACTTGCTGTAAATTTCTGGACCGTATTAGCTGGAATGAAAAGGTTCCAGTTCTGAAGAAAGGTTTTATCCAGAACTTCCCTTACACCTGTGGTGCCGGGCGGATAAAAATAAAAACGAACCTGAGTACTGTCAACTTTTCCTGCGGTTCCTATGGGATAGTGAATCTCCAATACGATGTTGCATCCAGCCTTCAGCCGGACGCCCATCTTAAGGGGCGCCTTGCCCGGGTAAACAGTGGGAGCAGCACCGGGAGTCCATGCTCCAAAGTATAAATTACTGCCTGGCATAGTGAAGCAGGAGCCGGATAAATCACTGGTTGCTGTACCGGAAGTGTCTTCACTTAATAATATATGGTGAACGATAGCCGGATTGCCCGGAACAACTTCAATGCCCCGCACAATGCGATCTGCCGGCAGACCCGTAGCAACCACAAAGCAATTATAGGCATCAGCGGTAGTGGCATTACTTGTAAAAGTTGGAATTTTTACAATCAGGTCGGGCTTTCCGGCAAGTTTATAACTACTGTTATAAATGGGGGGAACAGGAGCAAGAGTCGTATCACCTGCAGGAGCACCTGCGGCTATCCAATTGAGGATGGTGCTTTTTTCAGTAGCGTTGAGAATGCGCTCTCCAACAAAACGGTGGTAGGTGGTATCCGGAATCCAGGGTGGCATGAGTCCGGCAGTGACATAGCTGGAAATAAGTTTAGTGTATGCAAATGTTTGAGAATAATTCATGAGTGGCATTGGACCTATGCCATTTGGGTTATGGCAGGTTGTGCAATTGGCATAAAACACCGGGGCGACATCTTTGTAAGTTAACTGGGCAGTTCCATTCAGTAAAAAACAACAGATCCCCGCAACGAGTAAGGTAAGTTTTTTCATGCTTTCAGATTTGTAGTGTCTAATGTACAAAATCTTTAAGCAAAAGGCAATAACCAGGCGTTTTTACTTTAAGGAATTCAGTGCATGACCCTCTGAATTTTGCTTCTCGAGTGTCCACTCTCCGGTGGCAGAGGTCTCCAGCCAGCTTTTTCCGGACTTGCGGAATACCTGCACAGACAGACCGTACCTGTCGCGAAATTGTTCCTCGATATCACCAGCTGTCATGGTGGGGCCAATAACAATATGTCCTTTTGTATGGACTGTTCTGCATTCCCCTAGTGTTTTGGAGTCGTTTTCTAATTGCTTTTTTGGAGAGACTCCTGATTTGGTATGCGGTTTAACTAAGAATTGCAACTTCAAATAAGGAAATACTTCGGTAAATTCTTTTTGAATAGCGCTGATCTTGCGGAGGTCGTTAATGGTTATTTTCATGGCACTAAAATAGAATAAGCCTGTATTGGGATAAATGATGTCGGGCAGTTCTGTTTATGATAAAAATCATTTTAAGGTATTTGGCTGTTTTTGATCAGAACAGGTAATAAAACCCTACGCTAAAAAAACCTTTTATATGATATATATCATGTTTTGGAGTATTTAGGAGGGAATAATGAACATCTGCCGAAATTTTGAAACATATTGTATACATTTTTCGTAAAAACCTTACAGAAGAAAGTAATTTTGTAAATTATTCAGGAGTTTTATGTTTACCGGATGTGCAATGAGAATTGCTTTTCATAAGTTGTCAGTTTTTAGGGTGCTGTCCTTGACGATGCTATTGATGGGCATTACTATTTCAGGATATGCCCAGCCTTGTACAAATGCTACACAGAATCCTGCTGCCGCTCAGGCAATACCTGTAGATGGTACAATTTTTTCTGTTGCAACTGCTACACCTGATTTTTTTGATGCGACTGTGCTGAGCGGGGAAACATATCTTGTATGGGATATCGCCACAACAGTTCAGGTATCTGTCTGGGGGACAAGTAATGGAACAGGTTCCTTAGGATTTGGAGCGGCCGGCGCTAATTGGTATGTAATCACCACACCAACAACAGGTACTAATATGTGGGTTGATATCAATAAAAATAATTGCAATCCTGCTCCGGGTGCAGCTACAATTGATGTTGAACTACTGCCCTATAATATTACCTTTCCTGCAGGGACGCATTGTATAGGTGATGTTATTACTGTAACAGGAAATGCTTTAAAATCAGTTGTTAGTGTGCAATTTTCAGGTGGGGCTTCCGCAAATGCAAGTGCTAATACTGCAACCACATTTCAAGTAACAATACCTGCCGGAGCGTTGTCGGGACCTGTTACACTTACTGTCGCTATGTCGGGAGCTTATACAGATAACGGCATATCAGGTGGCGGCAATTCACTGAATATTGAAACAGCATCCGGGGTGTCATTTGTCCCTGCAACCGGAGCCATTGGCGACGTTATTACTATCAGTGGCAGTAATTTGCTGGGAGCGACCAATGTTAAAATTAACGGAACTGCCGGCACTGGAGTAACGGTGAGCAGTACCCAAATAACTTTTACAGTTGCCGCCGGCACCACTTCCGGTAATGTTACCTTTTCCGATGGGTGTGGAAATGCAGTAAATGCAGGAGCGTTTACAGTTATAGCAATTACAAATTTTTATTCTAAAGCAGCGGGTGCTCTTAATTTAACGGGATCCTGGGGTTCTGCCGTTAATGGTACCGGGGCTTCGCCTGGAAATTTTACGACCGCAGGTCAGCGTTTTAATATTAGAAACAATGCTGCACCCACTATTACTGCTGCATGGACGGTATCAGGCGGAGGGTCGGGTGTAAATGTCGGAGATGGTATTAACCCTTGCAATTTTACAGTGCCCGCCGGTTTTAGTATGACAGGCTCTGTTCTGAGTGTCAATGCCAACGCTACCCTTACTTTAAATAATGCTGCAATTCCCGTTTTAAGTGCCAGTATTTGTGCTCCGACCAGTACGGTTATTTTTGGTAATGCAGCATCCACTACAATTCCTGGAATTACCTATGGGAATTTGACTATTTCCGGTACTGGCGCTACTTATACGTTTGGCGGATCATCCACTATTGCAGGCACGCTTACAATTTCAACGGCAAATACTGTTCAGTTGAATAATACAGCTAACGTTTATACATTTAATATCGTTAATCTTACAATGTCAAACGGGACCCTTGACGGGGGAAACACGGTTCCAGCGGGAGGAGCAGATTATAATTCTATTCTGAATATCACCGGAAATTTTAATAAAACGGGCGGCACAACTACTAATTCAGCGGGGTCGAACATTTTAACAGAGCTGAATTTTAATGGAGGAGGATTGCAAAGTTTCGATCTCAATGCCGGTACTGCAAATGCCTATCTGGATGTGGCTACTACGGTACAGAATAATACAACCCTTACTTTGAATACGAATCTTACAACAACCGGAGTTATTGTTGGGGCAAATGGAATCAACTTTCTTACTGTGGATGCAGGGAGCATATTGATTGCGGGAACAAATCTGATTGCTGCCAATTCTGCAGGCAGTAACGCTGTCATTAATGGAACTTTAGAAACTGCCAATACACTTGGATTGAGTGGTGCTGCCGGAACGACACTTAGCTCAACGAATGCCCCTTCCATGTTATTAGGAGTCGCCTCCACCATTGTATATAATGCCGGAGGTGCCCAGGTTCTTACAGCCAGGTCAGATTATGCTAATTTAACAATTACGAATACTTCGGTAAGTACATTGGCCGGAGCAACTACAGTAAATGGAAATCTTAGTATTTCCGGCAGCGCCACTTTGGCCTGCGATGTAAATCAGTTAACGGGTGTGGCTGCTAAAACATTTACTGCTGCTGCCGGAACAACCTTGAGCATAGGTAATATTGGTTCAGCTGTTACAGGATTGTTTCCATCTAATTATACCAATGCCAATATAACCCTGAACGCCACAAGTACGGTAATTTACCAGTCAACCGGAGCCCAAACGGTTTCCGCTGTTCCTACCTATGGCAATTTAAGTTTCATAACCAGTGGCACCAAAACGGCAAGTGCGGGTTTAACTGTTTCGGGTAATCTGACAATTACGGGAGCAAACTTTGCTGCAGGTTCATTTACTCATAACTTAGCGGGTAATTGGTCGAACAGTGGGACATTCACTGCAGGCACAAGTACAGTTACTTTTAACAGTGCTTCCGCAACTGCTCAAAGTCTTGGTGGAACAACTGCAACTACATTTAATAATTTAACTGTTAATAACACAGGCACCGGTGGAGTCATCCAGAATACGGCAACAACTGTAAGCAATATCTATAACGCCAAGGCAGGAGCTTTCAATTTAAACAGTCTTACACTTACAATCGGCACTTCACCTTCTCCGGGTACGGCAATTACTCAGACTGCAGGTTATATCGTTAGTGAAACAAATGCTGCGGTCAATCCAAGTATAATACAATGGAACATTGGTACTGATCTGTCTGCCCATGTGTTTCCATTTGGAACTGCTGCAGGGGTGCTTATTCCGGTTACTTTTCAAGGTTCAGGTACAGGACCAGGTATTGTATCTGTTTCCACAAGGGCTACCGGGAGCGACAATACTCCCTTTGCCGGAGCAAGTGATGGAGGGGCGGTGGCTGCTGTAAATAATATGATAGATCTGATTACCGGAACAGACGGATCCATTAATTATGTAATTGACCGCTGGTGGGATATTCAGTCCTCTCTGGCTTCTCCTATTCCGGCTGTATCATTGTCAGTTTCTTATGCGGGTACTGAAAATACGATGTTAGCCCCAGGCGCTATTCTCGGCGTTCAGCACTGGACGGGGACTGCCTGGAATGACGGAAAAGCTGGAAACGGTGGTACTTTTATAAGTACTGGCTCTGCAGGTTCAGCTGCTGCCGGGGCTCATACTGTTTCTGTTTCGGGGTTAACTACTTTTTCACCTATCATTTTGGTTGATATCACTCATCCGCTCCCGATCGAATTACTGGACTTCGATGCCACCTGTTCTTCGGGGAATACAAAACTGACATGGTCCACTGCAACGGAGACCAATAATGATTATTTCACCGTTGAGAAGAGTCAGGATGGAGCCAATTTCACGGGTGTTGCGACTGTAAAAGGTTCCGGCAACAGCAGTGTGGTTAAGACGTATCAAACAACGGACAGCGAATTGCCCATGGCAGGTATAGTTTATTACAGACTTAAACAAACAGATTATGACGGGAAATATACCTTTTCATCTGTTATTTCTGCAGATTGTTATAACTTATCGGACGCTATGAAAATTTTCCCTAATCCGAATCAGGGAGATCATTTTAGTGTTTCTATGGGTAATCTGGGAATCGGGAAACCTGTATTGCTGGTGTTAATGAATATGCTGGGAGAGACTGTTTACTCAAAAGTGGTCATAAGCGATATGAATGGTTCTGTTGTGGCTCAGGTTGTCCAATCTGATCATCTTCCTGCAGGTATTTATACTGTTACAGGTTCTACAGATAATAAATTATATAACCAGAGGCTGATTGTTAAATAGCCGGCTCCTGATTTGGATATTCCTAATGGTCAGCAATAGCTTTCCCCTTTTGCCCTTTTTTATGGCGGATCAGAAACACAATGGGAATGCAAACCAGCATACAAACTGCTACCATAATAAAGCCCTTGTCGTAACTCACCAAAAATTCTTGTTTTGTGACGGCCCCGTCCATCATTTTATAGGCAAGCTCTTCGGCCTGTGAAGTGGGATATCCCGCACTTGTAAAAGTCTGAGTCAGAGCGGATATCCGGTCAGCGCTGGTATTGTCATATTGGGTGATATATCCCAACATGCCCCCTTTGATCAGTGCATTCTGGTGTGTAATGTAAACGTTTAGTAAAGCAATACCAATGGCCCCTCCCAGTTGCCTGATCATATTAGCTAATCCAACCGCCTGGGCCATGTTCTTTCCATGCAGGCCGGCAACAGCGAGGGATAAAATAGGTGACATCATAAAGGCCATGCCAATACCTCTCAGGACAAATGGCAGGTAGAAATTGCGTTCTCCTGAATCGGGTGAAGAAAAGGAAAGTAAAAGCAAAAAGGTAAATGTGATGCCTATGCCAATTAAAATGATGGTCTTGGGATTGGCCCCTCTGGTTAATAAATTT
>JABDEY010000052.1 GCA_013286805.1 Bacteroidota bacterium
GGAGCCGGTGGAGCGGGTGGAGCAGGTGGTTTGATTGGTCCATGCCCCAATAGTTTTGGAGGAGCAGGCGGTGCCGGTGGAGCAGGAGCACAAGGTGGTAACGGAGGTGCCGGTGCTTCTGGAATAAGTGCTCAAATAAGCCAAAACGCCGGCCCCTTAGTTACGAATCTTGGAATAAACGGAGTTCCGGGAAACCCACCGGTAATTAGCGTCATTAGCAGTGGCTGTACAAGCTCAGAAGTCGTATTCACTTCTGCAACCAGTGGCACCTGGAATTTCGGTGCTGGCGCAAGCCCTGCAACAGCAACTGGAACGGGACCCTTCTCAGTATATTATTCAACACAGGGCAGAAAAAGTATAGTCTTAAGCGGAACCACTTTTACAGACTACCTTAATATTTTTCAGCCAGGCCCTGCCGCATCCCCCATCACCTTGTCTCCAGCTGCAATAACAGCAGGTTGCCCCAATACCTTTACTACTACCATGCCCGGGACAAATTATCAATGGATTTTTGGTACGCATGCGGTCACCGATACAGTGCAAGGTGCAGCTCTCCTGACAACTCCAAATGTTTACTTTACTGCTCCTGGGTCCTATACCGTTCATCTGTATGTAACCACCGTTTGTTGCGGTAAAGTACTTGACTCTGTAATAGTAACAGTACTTCCCAATGGATCCAACCTTACCCTCACTTCAGTACCAACAACCATCTGCCAGGGCGCTTCTGCAACGTTTACGGCAAACCCCGCAACCTATTTGGGATATGACTTTTTTGTAAATAACGGATCAGTGCAAACCGCAGCTGGAAACACCTATACGACAACAAGTCTGAATCCGGGCGATAGTGTATGGGCCATGGGCCTTATCAATGCTACCTGCTTTACAAATCCGAGTCCGGCAATAAAACCTGCGATAAATCCAATTCCGATAGTCACCCTCAGTTCCGCTCCGGCTACCACCATCTGTGCCGGACAATCAGTAACATTTGCTGCTGTCCCTGCAGGCTTTGCCAATTATCAATTTTTCAATGGAGCGACTTCTGTTCAGAATTCAGTAGCGAATGCATATACAACTTCTGCATTGGCACCTGGTAACAGTATAACGGTTGTGGGAAATAATGGTTGCCCCAGTTTGCCAAGTGCTCCGCTTGTGATAACGGTAAACCCCTCCCCGAATATGACCCTGACAAGTTCTGCTGCTGCTAACAGCATCTGTGTCGGAGCAAATATAACCTTCACTGCATCTCCTGCAGGAAACACCAATTACCAGTTCTTTAACGGTGCGACTTCGCTTCAGAGCTCGGCATTAAATACCTTTTCAACAACAGCATTGACGGCGGGAAACAGCATTACAGTAGTCGCGACAAATGCAGCTGGTTGTCCCGGGCCGGCCAGCACCCCACTTGTTATAACTGTAAGTCCGGTTCCGGCAGCCACATTAACCTGCTCAGCACCTGGCAACCAGATTTGTGCCGGAGCGAATGTGACCTTCACAGCTTCTCCCGCAGGAAATACAAATTATCAATTCTTTGATGGCGCCACTTCAATTCAGACAGGAGCATCTGCAACCTTTTCAACAACTACGCTGACAGCAGGAAATAGTATAACAGTCCTGCCATCTGATGGAGGCTGCATAGGAACAGCCAGCAGTGCCCTTGCCATTACCATAAACCCCCAGCCACAAATTACCTTCAGTACTGTCAATGCCAGCTGCAATCAAAGCAGCGGCTCTGCCACCGCAACGGTAAGCAATGGCGCTTCACCATTCACGTATAGCTGGAGTACAGGACCCACAGCACAAACACTGGCAGGAGTTGCTGCCGGAACCTATACAGTCAGTGTCACCAACACAAATGGATGTGTGAAAGACTCCTCCGTTGCAGTTGTCAACAACAGTATGCCAGTCCTCGCCTTAAGTTCACATACAAACATTGCCTGCAATGGGGCAGCCACAGGCTCTGCCACAGTGTCCGTAACCGGCGGCAGCCCAAACTATACCTACAGCTGGAGCAATGGCGCTACAACCATCACTACTGCCCTGACCAACCAGATACCTAATCTCACCGCAGGAACATGGTCGGTCACACTCACCGATGCCAATACCTGTTCACAGCAGATAACAGTCACCCTCACCCAGCCTCCCAAACTCACTGCGGTTGCGACTTCCAAAAAGGTCTGTGGAATTGACAGCGCCACAGCGACCGTTATTGCCAAAGGAGGCACAGGAGTCTATACCTATTCCTGGTTGCCTTCCGGGGGAAGCGCACAAACTGCAACAGGACTCTCAACAGGTATTTATACATGTGTAGTAGCCGATTCAAGTGGCTGTCTCCGGGACACTACGGTAAAGGTTGTAGCAGACAGTATCCCCAAAGCCTTTGCGGGCGATTCTGTAACCATGGGATACGGCAGCACCACGATATTGCCCGGAAGCGGAGGCAAAACATATCTTTGGAGCCCTTCAGCCGGATTAAGTTGTACCACTTGTCCCAATCCGGTAGCCTCACCTTTCACCACCACCACCTATATACTCACTGTCACCAGCGACAGCGGCTGCGTCTCAACCGCGAATGTGACAATTGTCATTACCTATGACTGCGGTGAGGTATTCGTGCCCAACGGATTCTCCCCTAATGGCGACAGAGAGAACGATGTAGAATGTGTATATGGACGGTGCATAGAAACGATGTATTTCGCAATCTATGACCGTTGGGGAGAAAAAGTATTTGAAACCTCGGACCCCAAACAATGCTGGGACGGAACATTCCGTGGCCAGCTCATGAACACAGCTAGCTTCGTCTATTACCTGAATGCAAAACTAGTAACCGGAGAAACCGTAAATAAAAAAGGAAACATAAACTTAGTGAGATAGAAATTGTGTTAATAGATCATTTATAGAGTAGGCAAACAAAGGAAATGCTAAGCATATCATGAGCGCATATAAAATTCGGCTTACAATCCACAGCTTCTTGCTATGCACAATCAGCATTGCAACAGCGCAGGATGTGCATTTCTCTCAATTTACCATGTCCCCATTGACAACAAACCCAGCCCTTGCAGGAGCGCAAAATGATATACAGGCAATAGCCAACTACAAAAACCAATGGCTCAGCGTGGCAGCTCCCTATACAACGATGGCATTTTCCTACGACATGAGATTGACAAGTGCTAAATCCCAGAGAGGATTTTGGGCGGCAGGAATAAATATATACGATGACAAATCCGGGGATGAGCAATTAAGCCTTCTTCAGGCCAACTTATCCCTGGCATACCACATCCGTCTGGATGAGTACAACACGATAGGTGCCGGATTTCAGGGAGGATATGCACAGCACAGTATCAGCTATGGAGGCCTGCAATGGGGAAATCAATACAATGGCAGCATCTATGATTCAGGATTACCATCCGGAGAGCCTAACGGAGGAGGCGTTGCCCGTTCCTATATAGATGCAGGAGCCGGTGTATTATGGGTTTACAACAATACCTCAGGAAAGGAAAAGGTCACTGACAACCATGATTTCACAATGAACATAGGCGCATCCATATTTCATCCCCAGCAACCGGAATATTCATTATACAATGACGGCGAAGTACTCTACAGGAAATTTGTTGTTCATGGCGATGCCCGCATTAGTATTCCCAATAGCAACATGGCCTTGGTTCCGGGTTTTATATATACCAGGCAACAGAATACACAGGAGATTTATGCTGGTTCACTGCTTCGGTTTAAATTTGTGCAGGAAAGCAAAACCACCGGCTACTATAAAATATCAGCCTTCTCCTTCGGTGCCTATTATCGGGCCGCCGACGCACTATCAGCAGTCCTCATGTTGGAAATTGCAAATTTTGCCTTAGGCATGAGTTACGACATCAATTTGTCCCCCTTACAAACGGTTAGTGGGCTGAGAGGAGGCTTTGAAATCTCCCTCAAATACCTTGCGGCAAACACCTCTTTAAAGAGGTCCAAATCCTTTTTTCACCCCGCCAGCCAAACCCAATAACTATTCTGGGATTCCTTCCCCTCACATTGCATTTAGAGTATAGTACCTCAGGCATTTTTATGATCTTCAGCACAAACAAAAGTCACTCCTGTTTTTCGCACTTTTTGTAAAAGACCCAATTAATCCTCTTTGCACAATGAAGCTTCCGGGAAGGGCACAATTCGTTTTTGGAATGTCTCTATAGGTCTGCCAAAATGGACCTTTTGTGGCTCATAGGTTCGCCAAAATGGACGTATGAGAGCGTCAGAAAAGGGGCTTATTTGCACAACCAAAATTTATCCCCAAATTCTGCCCAAGCAATTTTTATTAAAATAAATTTGCAATATTAAATTAATGTTCTACATTTGTACTGTACTAATAAACTAATACACTATAAAATGATTGAACTAAAACACCTAAACTTTACCTACAGCAAAGGAAAGAGGCTGTTTAATGATTTGGATCTTTCGCTACAGCCAGGAACAATTTATGGCCTTCTTGGAAGAAATGGAGCAGGAAAATCCACATTACTTAAACAGATATGCGGCATGTTATATCCCGACAGCGGGGAATGCAAAGTATTAGGTTTTGAGGCCGGTGAAAGACTCCCCAATGTGCTTCAGGATATCTATTTGGTTCCTGAGGAATTTGAATTACCGGAAATCAGCCTGAAGAAATACGCAAAAATGAATGCAGTATTTTATCCAAAGTTTGATCCCGGCATGTTAAGCAACTTACTCAAAGAATTTGAACTCAGGGAGGAAGAGAAGCTTTCACAATTGTCTTACGGGCAGAAAAAAAAGTTTCTCATTGCTTTCGCGCTGGCAACCAATGCAAGGATTTTAATTCTGGATGAACCCACCAATGGATTAGACATCCCTTCAAAAAGTCAGTTCAGAAAAATAATAGCATCCCGTCTGGATGAAAACAGAATTCTGGTTATTTCAACCCATCAGGTAAGGGATCTGGAAAACCTGATAGATACCATAGTCGTATTGGAAGAAGGCAAAATTATTTTTAACAGAAACGTTGCCGAAATTTCAAAAAATCTCACAATTGAAAAAGGCACAGGTATAGAAAGTCAGCCAGGCATTGTGAAAAATACAAGCGGAGAAGAAACAAAAATAGACTTCGAACTGTTATTTAACGAAGTAATAAAAAACAGCGAACGTATAAACGAAATTTTTAGCAATTATATAGACAAGTAACACACAAGCAAAACACAAAACGTTTACAAAATGGAAAACAGATTCAGCGTACCCCGGATGTTAAACTTCATGCGAAGGCAGGCAGCATTAAATTTTAGTTCCCTAATGATAGCAGCGGGGGCAGTATTTGGAGCACTTCTCGTGATCTCCTTGCTTGTAGGCTATTTTGGTCCTCAAAACATACCCAACCTGATTAATGTATATTTAGTCACATTTTTCATTTGTGGATTGGTCTTTACAGCAAGAATATTTGCCGAACTGCACATTCCTCAGAAGAGCTATGCATGGCTGACATTACCTGTTTCAACAGGAGAAAAATTCTGGGGATCCTGGTTATTATCCTCCCCTGTTTTTATCCTGTTGTTTTTCGCAGTATGCTCCTTTCTTTATTTCATTGCCTGTATAACGGGAAACAGTATAGATGCCTACACTCAGATGTTTAGTAAAAGCGTAGGAAAAGCCATCGCAACCTTTGTAGTTATACAATCCATATTTTTCCTTGGCGCAGTTTATTTCAGGAACAATAACTTCATGAAAACAATATTTGCATTGTTTCTCATAGCAACTGTTTTGTCAGTTTATAGTGGGACGCTCACCTGGCTGTTCTGGAACGGGCAAGGTCAGATGAATTTAAATATAAACAGCAGTGACATGATTGGTAATTCAGGCAGGATAATAAGCTTTGCATTCTGGTTCCTGCTCGGCCCATTCATGCTATTGGTAAGTTACTTTAGACTAAAAGAAAGACAGGTATAGAGCGCACAGCAAAAAAATAATTAATTAAGCATGGAATTCAAAGACAATCAGGCCATTTATCTCCAGATAGCAAATCATTTTTTTGAGAATATTTTGCAAAAAAAGTGGAATGCCGGAGAGAAAGTTCCTTCAATAAGGGAGTTGGCAATACAATTCGAAGTAAATCCCAATACCACCATGCGCACATTTGGTTATTTGCAGGACAAAGGAATTATTTTTAATAAGAGAGGCCTGGGATATTATGTCACAGAGGACGGGTATAAAAAAGTGGTGGAAATAAAAGCGGAACATTTTATTAACGAAGAATTACCTGCCGTCTTCAGGAACATGAAACTGCTTGGCCTTGGCCTTGAAGACATCCAACGGTTTTATGAAAAAAATAACAAGACTAAATAGCCCATTCAATCATTTAATTCCCATTAAACAATAACGAGAACTAAAATCAAAGAAAATGAACACAAAAACAAGTAATAAACTTCTGCTGGGCCTGTTTGCAGTCATTTTGATAACAGCAACAGTTTTTATCGGATACGCAAAACACTACTCAAACAAATCATTCATCGCCGCAAGTGGAGATATAGTAACAGAGCAAAGGCCCGTAGAATCCTTCAGCAGGATAGTTGTAAAGGGAAACATAAAAGTAATTCTGACAACACGTTCCCAGGCTGCACTGGAATTAAAGGGAGACAAAAATCTGTTGAAGAATATTCAGACAACAGTAAAAGATGGAGAGTTACTGATACAATTGCCCTTCAAAACAGAATCAGACCAGATAATAGAGGCCAAAGTCAGCACTGTTAGTATTGAAGCATTGGATTTCTCAACAGGTTCTTCCATTGTAAGCACAGACAGTATCGTTTCAAAAAAGTTGAATTTGAGCTTCACTACCGGTGCAAGCGGCAAGTTGAATATAGAGAGCGGAGAAACACAACTGGATTGTTCAACAGGAGCGGAGACAGAACTAAAGGGGTCCACCGGAACCTTTCAACTTGCAGCCTCCACCGGGTCCATTGTAAAAGCCGGAAATTTTTCAGCCCACAATGGAAGCATAGAAGGAAATACCGGCTCAGAGATTAGTACAAATATCAGCGATGAAATAGAAGTCTCCATGAGCACAGGAGCAACCGCAAAAAACAAAGGAAATCCGCGGGAAAAGAGAATGGACTTGTCCACGGGTGGAACATTCAGTAAAAAGTAATTCGTCCCTTAGTATACAACTTATCTGGGATTAATAAAATTGCAAACATGGATAATTCGGAAATAATAGATTCTGTAGGGGAATTTCATAAGACATTCGGACATCCGATTCTAGACAAGCCTGAAATCCCGTCTTCAGATAGATGTAAATTGAGGGTTTCATTGATACGGGAGGAATTGGAAGAATTGGAAAAAGCGATTGAAAATAGTGATCTCGTTGAAGTTGCAGACGCCATGTGTGACCTGCAATATGTCCTGGCTGGGGCAATTTTAGAGTTCGGCCTCGGCAATAAATTCTTGCCCTTATTCAGGGAAGTTCAAAGGTCTAACATGAGCAAAGCATGTAATTCAATGCAGGAGGCCAAGGAAACTATAAAATTCTACAAGGAGCAAAATAATACGGATTGTGTATGTAAGGAAGTCGGGAATAAATTTCTTGTTTACAGGCTTGCAGACAATAAAATAATGAAATCAATTTACTACTCCCCCGCAAATCTGAAACCCCTGATTTAACTGACGGCGTGTTTCACTTTTTTCGTTTGGTGGGCAATACAGGATTCGAACCAGTGACCCCTACCTTGTCGAGGTAGTGCTCTAAACCAACTGAGCTAATTGCCCTTTTTTATCAAAAAGATATTAAGGATAGCAAAGGTTGCGATTTTTTTCTGAAAAACAGAAACAGACATTGCATATCTTAGCGACAAACAATAAACGTAATCTCGCAGCAACAATGAAAAATTTTCCTTTATTATTTCCCGCTCTGTTACTTACAACATTCATAAATGCCCAATCCTGTTGTCAAAAGCCGGATGGAATGGCCTTATTTGCAACAAATGCCAAATTCATAGCCTCACATGAAAACCCTATCCCTTTTAACTTTCAGCCGGACAAGGGCAAAATGATCACTTTTAAAGCCGGTGATAAAGAGGGAAATGCCTATGCGGTCCTTTCCGGTAAAAAGACGGATAAGGTGGTTTTGATGTTTCATGAATGGTGGGGCCTGAACGATTATATCAAAAAGGAAGCGGAATCCCTTCAGAAGGAATTGGGCGACGGGGTGGATGTCTATGCGGTTGACTTATATGATGGACAGGTGGCAACGGAAAGAGAGAAGGCAAGCGCTTTGATGAGTGGACTGAAACCGGAACGCGCTTCTGCAATTATCAACGGCTTATTGGCGAACATAGGGAAAGATAAAAAAGTAGCTACGATTGGCTGGTGCATGGGTGGGAGTTGGTCTTTGCAGGCCACACTGCTTGCTTTTAGACAAGCGGCCTGCGTTATGTATTATGGTTTTCCGGAAAAGGATCCGGAGAAATTAAAAGGCCTTAAAACGGACATACTTTTTTTGCAGGCTATGCAGGACGGTTTTATAACTCCTTCGGTAGTAACTCAATTCTCAGAGGATATTAAAAAGCTAGGCAAAAGTATTACAATCAAGCAATACAATGCGGACCACGCTTTTGCAAATCCCAGCAATCCTAAGTTCAACAAGGAGTTTGCTGCTGACGCTCATAAACTTGCTTTGGCTTTTCTGAAAAAGGGTCTTGGGGTAGAGTAATCCGGCTTGTTAAACTTTTTATTTTTTCAAACCTTGTGACGATGGTAACGCCTTCTACTGAATCATTTGCCGTCTTTAGGAGGAATGGGTGGATTCATAATACCGCTTACCTTATATAGGTCCATCATGCCAAATCCTCCCATTCTGTCGGAAGCAAAATAGCCATGTTTTTGATCCGGGGTGATCACAAAAGTGATGTCATCAGACGGACTATTAATCGGGAACCCCATATTCTTAGCTTCCGACCATTTAGCATCCTTAAAGCTGCTCATGAAAATATCATAGCCTCCCATCCCAACTCTGCCCTTTGATGAGAAATACAATACGGAGTCAGCAAAATCAAAAAAAGGATAATCATCATCTTCTTTTGTATTTACCTGAGGTCCCAGATTTTCCGGGTTACTCCAGATGCCTCCTGCTTTTTTAACAGATTTATACAGGTCAAGTCCTCCAAATCCTCCTTGCCGGTCACTGGAGAACAACATGGTATTCCCATCCGGGGAAATATAGACATTAGGTTCATTTGCAGCATGATTGTGAATGTCATTTTTCTTTTCAATTTCCTTGGGCGTTAAAAAGACGCCCGAGTAAAATTCGGAATACATTATTTTATTTTTCGAATAAAAATAGAGTTTTTTATTATCAGAGGAAAGCTGCAAAGCTCCCTCGTGTTCCTTGGTGTTAAAGTTGGAGGATAGTGGACCAGCTTTTGTAAAGGATGTATCCGCAACCTGGGAGCTATAAATGTCCTCAAAATAATCATTGTCCGCAGCAAGCTTTTTACCGGCATTCTCAGGACTTCTTCGGGTAAAAAAGAGAATAGAATCATTTGTGGCAATAACCGGTGCATATTCCGAATAGATCGTGTTTACATTTCCTCCGGCATTTTTGACAACAATATTAGAAAATCCGGCAATCTGAGCCTTGGCGAACTCACAGCCTGCAATTTCCCTGTTTACCTTTTCAATTACGTCCGCCCTGATATTTTTATCCTCCGTTTCATCCTGTTGAACAAAATCAGAAAATTTCTTATAAAATTCCAGCGCCTGATCATATTTGCCTTCCTGATGATAGAAATTAGCAAGCATAAAGAATGCTTCGAACCGGTTTTCGGACAGTTTAATATATCTTTCCAGATAAGGCTTGGCATCCATTTTGTTTCGCCCCTCAAGAAAAATACAATAGGCAATCCGGTACAGTACTTCGGGGTGAACTAAAGAATCCGGCCTGGTCTTGGCATACTCCAGATAAGCAGTAAGGGCTCTGTTAAAATCACTTTCATCAAACAAGGCATTTGCCTTTTTCAGGTCAGGAACATAAATAGTGTTCTGAGCTACACAAAGCACCGACATCCCAAGGATCATTGTAACAAGCAATGATTTTAGTCCAAAATTCATCCGTCAAAGATATATTTTTATCTAAACTATCGACTAATACCTTACAAAATTGTGCAGGTAATGCGCAGAATTAATATTATTGGTCGTGTAAATACTCCCAGGCTGATTTACAAGCCTTTAGCCCATCCAAATAGTTGAGAAATGACATATAAAAAGGATGATTGGCAAGAGTTGCACTATCGCCAATAAGAACAAGTTTTTTCCTGGCCCTTGTAAGTGCCACATTCATTCTGCGAATATCACTTAAAAAACCAATTTCCTTCATTCCATTACTTCTAACCATGCTTATATAAATCACATCCTTTTCCTGTCCCTGAAATCCATCAATGGTTTTAACGGCAGTCCGTGGCAAATGATTTATCAATTCCTCATCCGCGCCTATGAGTGTGCTTAAATACTGAACCTGTTCCTTATAAGGCGAAATGACCCCAATTGTAAGGCCATCCCCTTTATTATTTCCTGTTTTTTTGTTGCCAAACAGTTTTTTTTCTTCCTCTCTAATTTCCTCTCTAATTTCCCCTCCAATTTCCCCTCCAATTTCCCCTCCAATTTCCCCTCCATAATTATTAGCATAATATTGCCTCAATAAGAATTTCAGGTGCTTCACAACTAAATCCCCTTCCTCAGGATTGGAAATACTTAAGCTCTCCGGATTGATAATCTCATCAAATCCACAACCGGCAGTATCAATAAACTCAATAGCCGTATTCAACAGTTGTTTATCCGGATCCCGGCTTAACGATGCGTCTTTCACCGAATCATCTGCCCGTAAAAGCCCCCGATAAAATTTCGTATTTGAAAATTGCATGATATCCCTGTGCATCCTGTATTGGGTATTCAGCATCACCGAACAATTTTTAATTCCCATACATCGCTCAAAGAGCGTATCCCCAAGCCCCTCCGCATCCGCTTTTTTTGATTTGACAGTAGGGGGCAATTGAAAATGGTCACCGGCAAAAACGACCCTGTCACAACGGGTAATAGGAATCCAGCACATAGGTTCCAAAGCCTGCGCTGCTTCATCTACAAATAAGGTGCTGAAATGCCTGTCCCTCATAATACGGCCGGCCGACACAACAGGAGTACATGCAATAACCTGAGCCCTGTCAAATTGCTCCTCCAGAATAGATTCTTCCAGTACCCGGGCATCCTTGAGAATATTTTTGGCCTCCGCATAATATGCCTGTCGCTGGGCCCGCTCCTCCTTGCCAAACACACGTTTATATTTTCCCGCCATCCGGAAATATTCAGCCGCCGTCTTACGGTAATTTTTCAAATCCTTAAAAGAAGGATGAGCAGCAACTTTCGCATCCAGCGTATTCATTAACACCTCCTCCGAAACCCGGGCCGGATTTCCCAATCTCAGCACATTGATCCCCTCCCGGAACAATTTTTCCGTCAGCACATCAACAGCTGTATTACTGCTGCTGCATACCAGAACCTGTTTCTCGTCTTGCAAAGCCCTTCTGATAGCCTGCACAAGAGTTGTAGTCTTACCCGTACCGGGAGGGCCATGAATAACCGCAATGTCTTTAGCGGAAACAATTTTTTCAATCGCTTCATTCTGGGATTGGTTTAAACCAGCGACCCATATAGGTTTTTGATATTCAAACTCAGGCAATTTTATGCCATATATCACATCCCGCAAATGAGCAAGCCGTGAATGCGAAGCCGTAATAACTTTATTCAAGGCCACATTCATTTCCCTGTACCCCGCTTCATCAAACAATAAATTAACACCCAACTTACCATCCTCACACCAGTCCGGCAACTCATCCACCGTCAGCATCATCCGTATTTTATTTGGACCAAGCATCTTAATGATTCCGTTCAGCGGTTCCACCTCCGGATAGGTATTTGAAAAAAGAGCAGCCGATTTCCCACCCGATAACAAATGTGGTTCATTGTGATTGGTAGTCCGCTCCACATCAATAGCAAGATACTCACCCAGACCAATTTCCACATTGGAAATCACCACCGGGAACCAGGTGACCCCGTTAGCTTTACGATAATTAATATTATTTCGGGAAAAGCGTTGCCGGTATTGCTCAAAATCCTCATCCCGCTCAAGCTTCAGCAAGTAAGGTAAGCGCGACAACCTTTCAATACCCTCAGCCATCATCTTGCCTTCAGCCATCACATTTTATAGGTGATAATCATCACCAGGTAGCCATGCTTTTTTTTAGGGTTGGCAATCTTGGGAATTGAATATTCAATATAATATACACCCGTCTTAGGCGGCTGAAAGATCCAGAAGCAATTTCCAATACCCTCCTCCGTATCGTAAATCTTCTTTCTATTCTTGGCACTTGCCGGTTTATCATAGACATTAACCAGCACATCCCCCTCCAGATCAGAAGAACAGAAAATGATTTTATATTTCGACGCCTTATACGTAACAAACTCAATAGGAATAACCTGAGAATTATCAGTATAATCAAACGGCGTAGTCTCATAGCTGTCATACAAAAAGTCCCCCATATTTTGCATGCATTTATCCACCATTTTTTTTGCCTTAAGCGACTGCCCGGAAGCAGAAGTAAAAGCAAGCAAAGCCCCAAAACAAAAAAGCAGAACAGACAAGTGTTTTCTAAGCTGCAACATATTCACAGGTCATATCATCGCAAATGTATAAAAACCGCATCTAAAAATCAGTATATTTGCACCAAGGGGGATTAGCTCAGCTGGCTAGAGCGTTTGCATGGCATGCAAGAGGTCACCGGTTCGACTCCGGTATTCTCCACGAATTAAATCCGTAAGTAGCTAACTAAAAGCATCTTACGGTTTTTTAATGTACAGTTTAGTCCATATATAGTCCAGAGGTATTGTTTTCCATTCAGAGGAGAATACCTCGACTCTCGACTGTTTTACCCGTTTTAATTTCCACCGGATTCCAGGAGCCTGACTAAAAGAGATAATATCAAGATCCTATGGCTATCCTCCCGTTTGGAACTTCATAAGTGATAAGGAAAGCCACTACAACTACTACAACTCCCCCTGTTCACTTCAATGATTCCTTTGGTTTTAAATGTCAGGGCCCATCCTTATGTAGTATTCTATAGCTACACCTACTATTGAAGCCGTGGAAAGAGATAAGGAAGGCCATGATAACTTCCCTGCTCAGGATTTCAAAAGAGTTTAAGAGTGATATGATAACTAACCGGTTCTCATAAGAGTTTTAGTGGATCAAGTGAAATAAAGCTGGTAGAAGCTTAGGATTGTATACTTATGGGAGCAGCTGGGGTAAACCCGGATAATTCAGATCAGATCAGTTCAGTTCAGGGTAAGTCACCTGATTTGTTATTTCAGGTACGTTGGAGTTCTCTGTTCTGCTGGTGATAAGTTTGCTGATGGTATGCGCCTGCATGTTTTCTTCTGGGAAGGGCTTCATGAGTTCCTGTATATCTGCTTCTGTTAATCCAGGGGTAAGCCAGTTCCTTTCTGTTTCCCGGCTGAATAGTAACGGCATTCGCTTTTTTACGTTATGTATTTTAGCCATCTGGGGGGCCACTTAGTAAAAATCATTGCTTCGTATTTAACTATTTAAACCATTATTTATTTGACAATTATAGTTTACCTACTTTTGCATTTAATTGGAGCGTTGTATGTTATGTAGGTCAATCCTATTCCTCGGCAATAATTTGTGGATGGCCTGGTGATAATTGGGCGCTAACAAAAGGAAACACCATAACTCATGAAGCAGGTCATGCATTATCGCTTTCACATGTATATAATGGAACTCATCAAAATCCAGATGGATCATGGTTTTATGATGCAACGCCAGCTATTTGCATAAATACTAGTACAGATTATTTAAGTTTAAGTAATTCTTATGATTATTTAGATGACTTATATGGTATAGTTCCTGCTACTGGTTGTCCCTCCATAACCGAAATATGGAATGGAGGTGCTGCTCAGGGGCAAGATAATAATTTAATGAGCGGGGCAGGAAATAATACTAATGTGACTCCAGAACAAACTGGACTAATGCAGAGAGCTCTATCCTTTTTAACTGTGAGGAATTATGTGAAAGCGCCATGGGCAATTTCAAGCGATATCAGGTATGTCAGAGGCTCTCAGGACTGGGATTTTGACATTCGCTTATATCAATACCTTTCTGTTGGAAGTACTTCTTCGCTAACGGTGGATTGTGCTCTCGACTGTGGTCCACTTACAGTTACTCCTGGAGGAACTCTTAGTGTCCCTATAGGTGCTACAATGATCAGCAGGTCGGTTCCTTAACAAATGCGTGTCACTATTTCAGCCATAGGAATCTGTGTTATATTGTTGTAATTTTAGTACACTGAGCTAAATAAACCTTCGGATTATGAATAAGATGTTTCCTTGGTTTTTTATTCTACTGGTTTTTGCCACAGAAATAGGGAGAGCTCAGTTCACCGTCTTGCACGATTTCTTTGGTTCAAATGGAAATGCCCCTTTGGGAAATTTAACAATTGCAGGAAATAGACTATTTGGGATGACTGAGCAAGGGGGCATTAATGTTGAAGGAAATATATTTTCAATGAATTTAGATGGTACAGGATATAAGGATATATATGATTTCAATGGCACAAATGGATCATCACCTTGGGGTTCATTAACACTTTCGGGTAATGTTCTTTATGGAATGACTCAAACTGGTGGGACAAGTGGTGCAAATAATGATGGAGTAATATTTTCAATTGATACTGATGGAACACATTATACCGTGCTTCTTAATTTCAATGACTCAAACGGTAATAGGCCAAGAGGTTCACTAGTACTTTCAGGAAATGTGCTCTATGGAATGACGGGATATGGTGGAAAAAATAGTATAGGCAATATTTTTTCAATTAACACTAATGGCTCAGGGTATAAAGATATGCTTGATTTCAGCGGAGGGAATGGAGGTGGTCCTTTAGGCTCATTAATTATTTCCGGCAACGTACTTTACGGAATGACAAGTGGTGGTGACTCTAGTAAGCGAGGTTGTGTTTTTTCAATTCATTCTGATGGAACAAGTTATTTAAAATTACACGCTTTTGATAGTATTAATGGTTCAGTTCCTTATGGGGATTTAACTTTATCCGGAAATGTTTTGTATGGGATGACTTTAGAAGGTGGAATAAACAACATTGGAACTGTCTTTTCCATAAATACTGATGGAACAGGGTTTAAAAAGATTCTTGATTTCAATGGATCAAATGGAAGTTCTCCAACTGGAAATTTGACGATGGTTGGTAATCTATTATGTGGGATGACCTGGCAAGGCGGAGTATATCAAAATGGATGTATCTTTTCTATCAAAACTGACGGCACTAATTATAATAAATTATACGATTTCGATGTAACGAGTGGAAATTTGCCACAGGGGTCGTTGACTCTTTCTGGAAACATTCTATATGGGATGACTCAATATGGTGGAGATACTAATGTTTTTATACCTGAAGGATTTGGGGTGGTTTTCAGTTATGCACTTCCTTCTGGGACTGGCATAAGTGAAATAAAAGATAATAATATGCAATTAAATATTTTCCCTAATCCAGCCAGCTATAATGTTTATGTAAAGGCAATCCTGAACGAGAGAGCTTCGTTGCAGATGTTTGATATTACCGGAAAATTAATGCTTACCAAATTTATAGAAAATGGCAGGTCAACTGTCGATCTCAGCAATTTGGCTCCAGGGGTTTATACTGTTAGTTTGATGGGTGCAGAAGAAAGGGTAAATAAA
>JABDEY010000053.1 GCA_013286805.1 Bacteroidota bacterium
AATGCTTTGTATCAGGGGTATCTGGCCCAATAAGGGCAGACCCATCTGTGCAGCCATATTCTGCACCCCGTCTTTTCCAAAGATGTAATATTTGTTTTCGGGCAATTCAGCGGGTGTAAACCAGGCCATGTTTTCGATCAGGCCAAGCACCGGAACATTTATTTGCGGCAATCGAAACATGCTGACTCCCCGCTTTGCATCTGCAAGAGCTACCTGCTGTGGGGTGCTGACAATAATGGCAGCGCTGAGGGGAACTGTTGTTACCAGCGAAAGGTGTATATCTCCCGTTCCGGGAGGAAGGTCTATGATTAAGTAATCCAACTCACCCCATACCGTTTTGTGTAAAAGCTCATTCAGCGCTTTGCTGGCCATTGGACCCCTCCAGGGAACTGCCTGATCCGGGGATGCCATGAATCCAATGGAATTCAGTTTGACTCCGTAATTTTCTATGGGCAGCATTTTACTGACTCCTTCTATGTTTTTAACCAGAGGCCTTTCATTCACTACGTCAAACATGGTGGGAATCGAAGGTCCGTAAATATCTGCATCAACCAGACCTACTTTGGCACCTTGCCGGGCAAGCGCCACCGCAAGATTAGCTGCAACTGTTGATTTTCCAACTCCTCCTTTTCCGGAGGCAATGGCAATTATGTTTTTTACTTCCGGTAAGGCTGTTTTATCTTTTCTTCGGGAAGTTACATCCGCATCCATCTTGACAGTAACCTTTGCCTCCTTGTTTACAAAATGTAAAACAGCATTGACGGATGCCTTGTGTATCAACTCTTTCATGGGGCATGCAGGTGTAGTCAGCATGACCGTGAAATTTACGTTCAAGCCTTCCACGACCAAATCCCTTACCATTCCAAGGGTGACAATGTCTTTGTGCAGATCCGGATCGTCCACGTTTTTAAGCGCTTCCAGTACCTGTTCTTTTGTGATGTTCATAGTGTAAAGGTAGGAAAATCTGCTAAACCAGCTTGTGTTCAAATGCAAGGCGCACCAGGCTGACCGTATTTTTTGCTTTCAGTTTATTCAGGAGGTTCTGGCGATGGGCATCGACAGTTCTTTTCTCTATGTGCAGGCTCTGAGCGATTTCTTTGTTACTCATTTCACTGGCGATGAGTTTTAGCACTTCTATTTCCCGTGGTGTTAGCCGGGCATTCCCTATTTTGTTTTGTGAAGGACCTTTTTTGTTGATCATCAATACTGCAATTTCGTTTGCATAGTAAAAGTTGCCACTGAGGATTGTTTCAATGGCTTCTGTCAGTTCCGAGGGGCCTACGTTTTTTAGCAGATATCCCTTAGCTCCGGTGTCAATCATATTTTTCACGTATTCGTATTCGTCGTAGTTGGATACAGCGAGTATTTTCAACTGAGGTTTATAGATCAGCATTTCATAGGCTGCCTGAGAACCGTTCATTTTCGGAAGCTGGTAGTCCATCAGGACTATGTCATAGTCCCTGGTTTTCACTTTAAGCACGGCATCCTCTCCGCTTTCCGCTTCGGTAACTGTAAAGGAATAGTTGTCCTTTTGAGATTCCAGCATGGTGCGGATTCCGTCACGAACCATTTGGTGGTCGTCTACGATCAGGACGTTTAGTTTTTTATGAGGCTTTAGCACGTTTTGTTTAATTTTTATTTTGAGTGTAAATTTTTTTGCATGGGAATGAGAATTTCGTAAGCTGTTCCTTTGTCCTCTGCGCTGCTGATTTTAACTTCCCCGTTATAGGACTGTACGCGGGAGCGCACATTCCGGAGTCCCATACCTGCAGATGAATTTGCCAGTTCAATGTCAAAACCTTTTCCATTTTCTTTCAGTTCTATTTTTACTTTGCCTTTTTTCAGATCGTGGTTAAACAGGATTTTTATTTTTGTGGCTTTCCCGTGTTTGATGGCATTGCTGATGAATTCCTGAATAATCCGGAAGATGGCTATTTCGAGAGATTTGTTCAGTGAGGGGAAGCTTTTCTCAGTCCGGATATTGAATTCAAACAGTCCTTTGAATTCTGTTTTTCTGCATAATTCATGCACGGCTTCTATTAAACCAAATTGTTCAAGTGTTTTCGGCATGAGGTTAAAACAGATATTCCTGAGTTCAGTCATCATGGCAGTTAGTGCTTCATTCGATTTTCTCAGTACAGGTTCGTCTGACTTTTGCAGGCTGCCGAGGTAAAATTTAACCGCTGAGAGTTGCTGGCCCAGACTATCATGCAGATCCTTGGCCACCCGTGTCCGCTCTTTTTCCTGGGTGTCGTTGATGGTGCGGATGACAAGGTGTTCTATTTCTTTTTGTCTGGTCAGGTCACGAAGTGTTAAGAGGTAGTTCGGCTTTTCCGATCCTTCCCGGAGCAGATAGGTCGCTGAACAGGCAAGAGGAATAACGGCATCAGCGGAAGTCCGGAATTTCAGTTCTGTTTCGCAACCGGATTCGTATACTGACGCTGATTTTTTCTGATGTTCTCCGGGTGTTGCAGTATTTTGCTCGAGGGAAGCCCTGATAAACTGAAAGAGCGGCTTTTCTCCAGATTCCACCAGCTGATCTATTTTCAGTCCAATTAGTTGGGAGGAGGGAATGTTTAGTTTTTCAACTGCTGAGCGATTTACATTTTCAATTATGCCTTTTTCATTTAAGACAATAATTAGGTCTGAAACGGAGTGAAAAATATTATTGAAATAGTTCCGCGAGATGGTGGTTGTTTTGAGTTCCTCACCCAGCATGTTGATGCCGGATATAAAAGAGTCTATCTCGTCCAGTTTTTCGGTTAACTCGATGCGGCTGCTGAACATACCCATCGAGTAGTCTATGAGCAGGTCGTTTATTTTTTTAAAGCGGGGATCCAAAATAGTAGTTTAAAGTTTGATTGGGCTGTGCAGTTTTTTTATGAATTGCTGAAGCCATTCAAGAGCGGGCTCTTCTTCTGTGAAGAGCCTTACAGGCATGGGGGGTGGATACACACGAAGAAAAAAATTTCCAAGACACATGCTGAATACGGTTTTTGTCAATAAAGCACCCGCAGTTACCCCTTTGGTACCTTCTTTGGCCAGAAACTGACGTGCTTCTTTGTTGATATCAGTTAGCCCTTCACCTGTAATCAGCATCGGCCAGGAGAAACCACTAAAAAAATCAAGCCGGTCAGCGACTATCTGCTTGGCAATTTCAAGATTTATTGCTCCTGGTTTGTGTTGAAAATGTACGATACCGTCCTTTAACTCCAGCCGGAAATATTTAGTGTCTGAAATGGTTGAGGGATAGTACAATCCGGTCATTGGCTTTCAGGGTTTTGAGAAGGCTCAAATTTAGGGGTTTTGATGAAAAGGGAAACTACGTATTTGTACTTAGTTAACGAATTGACCGAAATACATATCTTTTATGTTATTATAATTTCAAATAGTATTACTTTTTGATTAAATTTGAATCAAATAGTATTGCCAAAACAATCGCATGATTACACGAACTATTTACCCTTTACTTGAAGGGCATTTGAAAAATAAGTTGATCACTGTGATAACAGGATTAAGGCGTGTGGGTAAAACCACGGCAGTAAAACATCTGCTTGATTCAATCACGTCGGAGAATAAGCTTTACCTGGACCTTGAACGGGTTGAAAACCGATTCCTTTTCAATCAATTCAATTATAAGGATATTGAGTTGTCTTTGCAGGCTGAGGGTATTGATTTTTCCAAAAAGGCCTATATCGCTTTGGATGAAATTCAATTGTGTCCTGCTATTACAAGTGTGGTTAAATATCTTTACGATACGTATGACATTAAATTTATTGTTACCGGATCAAGTTCATTTTATATCAGAAACCGATTTAGTGAAAGTCTGGCGGGCAGAAAGCGGATTTTTGAAATGGAACCTTTGTCCTTTTTCGAATACCTGTTAGTTGCAGGTGAAAAACTTCCGGTTATTTCAACTGCTTCCTTTGTTCCGTTTAACCTGGCATTTTACAATAAGTTTAAAAAGCATTATAATAACTTTCTGAAGTACGGTGGTTTTCCGGAAGTAGTCCTTGCAGAAACAGAAGTTGAAAAATCAGAATACCTGAAAGATATTGTTAATTCTTATATTGAGTTGGACATTAAGCTTTTGTCCGACTTCAATGTATCAGATGAGCTTTACAAAATTATTCTCTTATTGGTTGAACGTGTTGGAAGCAAGCTAGACTATACTAAAATTGGGAGTACAATTGGCTGTAACCGACAAAAGATAAAAGAGTACATTCGTCTTCTGGAGTACACTTATTTTATTCGTCTTCTGACTCCATTTACACATAACAGGGATAGGGAAATTGCCTTACAGCAAAAAATATATTTTTCTGATAATGGCCTGCTTACTGCTTTGGGCAATAAAAATTCGGGTGCTTTGCTTGAAAACATGGTTGCAGTCCAGCTGGCAAGAAAAGGGAAATTACAATATTATGCAAAGAAAACCGGCCAAGAGATTGATTTTATTCTGAACGGGAAAAGCGCAATCGAAGTAAAGGAAACTGCTTCGGTTGCTGATTTAAATTTACTTAAAACGAGGGCCCAGAGTATAGGGCTGCGAAGTACCCATTTGGTGGGTCTTAAATCGGCTAATTCAAATTTTGCTGATTTTGTATGGGCTGGTTCTTTGGACTTATAATAAAAGTATGGTCTTGTTAAATTAAACTTAACGCTTCTTCAGGAGCCATAATGGAAATTTGGGTATTCTTAAAGTCAGCAGTATTTCTTGTAACTATTGCATCAATTTTGTTATTCGAGGCTGCACAATAATATTGTATAGCATCTTCAAAATCCTTATCCTGAGATACCAGTGTTTTCAACTAGTTTTCGATTAATTTTGAAAGACTTCTCCCTTTTTTATTGGCGTAGGTTTTTGCAAGCCGGATAATATCTTTTTCAATGGTCAAGGTTAATTTAGTTGTTATAACACGTGTGTTTTGATTGGTAATCGTACGTATAAAATCGGACAAATTATAATTATAGGTGCATTAAATAAAACAATCAATAATGAGAATTTTGCTTGCCGGGAAACTAAGTATTTATACATATCCTATTCGTTTTTTTTTGTAATTTTAGGCAACCTTTTTGAAAGGACCTGCGTATAAGGCAATATTAAGTATAACATTGTCTTCAAAAAGAAGGGGGATAAAAAACGTTAAAAACGAAACCTTTTTAGAAGAAGGGGCGTATAAGGAGTATAAATTGGTGTGGAATTCAGTGTGGTGGGGTGATGTTTTTTAAAGAATTCATACAGATGAAGAGACATTACGTTCATATTATTTCTTTTCTTTTACTGCTGTTAAGTGGAGGCTTTGCTTTCGGTCAGGGTGGCATAAAAGCCGCAGCGGGGGCAAAGGCCGGGCAGGTTGGGGATATTCCTTTGCAGTATTTGTTTTTTGGGGGTGATACCCTTCAAGGCATGGATATAAATGCCCTCATGGCTGATCTGGCTGCCTATGATGCGCATTCTCATTTGAGCGTTATGGAGAAGAGAGTATACATGCATTACAGGGAGAGGGATTTTGTCCGTACGAAATATCATTTACCGGGCGCTGCTTTTATGGATCCTATGAAATCTCCTGATTTGAATGCGGACAGAAGGCATTCTATGTCCAAATATAAACCTAAATGGATAACGAATCCAAATGCCATTCAGGGTACATTTAATGGCAATGGACAATTACAGAGGCAGGGAGGGGGTGGCAACCCGTCAATATTGGTCAATCAGGCACCAGATCTGGACTTTGAGCCTGTGGGAGATTTTAATGGTGGGAATGCTCCGGGTCCGGTTAACTGGATAACAGATATACTTTATGCAACTCCCGGTAACCTGCAGGGATTCTGGTGGGGGCACGGGTTTGACGGTACATTTAATGCAAATCCGGCTACGGTCTGTTCACATCATACCTGGGTTAATACCGGTGTTGATAAATATGGAAGTGTTCCTATGGTTTACCCTGGTAATCTGAGCCATTCTTACCGGCTTGGGGCTCCCTTAGTGAACTTAGGGGGGGATGGAACAAATCCGAATGCGTATAGTGATCTCTGTGGTTATACTTACGCAGGGCCGTTGCAACATAATGGAGCTGACGGGGGATATGCTTCTGCCGGAGAAATTATCGCTCTTAATATCGCCGTAACTAACAACAATCGTTTGCTTACTTATTTTTATAATGTGGTACTCGCAGACGGAGGGCATCCGGATAATGAGCAACCTTATTTTAATGCATGGATACTGGATCAGAACAATGATGTAATCGGTTGTTCTGTCTATACCCAGGAATGTACCAGGGGAACTCCTCCTCCGGGCTATACTATAGGGGGTAGCTGGAATGGTCCTCCCTCAGGAGAGGTTAGCGCAAATGTATTCTATTCCGGCTGGCAAAGTAATACAGTGGATCTGGGTAATTACAATGGCACGTCATACATTGGACAAACTGTGCAGCTTCAGTTTATGACAGCGGGTTGCTTTCCCGGTGGTCACTTTGGTTATGCTTATGTGGATGGTATTGCCGGCCCCAATGTATTAGCTATCCCGGCTACTCCACCTTGCGCTGGTGCGAATGTTACGCTTTCAGCACCTCCAATGCCACCCGGGACTACTTATTCCTGGTCCTCAACCGGAGGCAGCTTTGTTGGTGGAACCACCGGGAGTTCTGTTGTTGTAACCAGCCCTGCTGCAGGCGGACCTTATACGTATACGTATACAGTAGCTGTAACCCCTGCTGGCCTGGGAACTCCCTGCCCTTTTACTACAACAGGTGTAATGACTTTCGTTGCTGCTCCAGTTGCAAGCACTACTACAGTTACCAACATTACCTGTTTCGGACTGACCAACGGGCAGGCCACTGCCTTGCCTGGCGGCAATACCTATTTGTGGGCACCTGGCGGATATACTGCACAAACTCCTAATGTGCTTGGAGTAGGTACTTATACGGTGACCGTTTCTAATGCCAGTGGCTGTACATCAACTTCTACTGCAGTCATTACTCAACCTGCCGCAGCGCTTACAGCTTCCGTGGCCGGAACAAATGCATCCTGCTCCAATGGTCTTAATGGATTGGGCTCCGCTACAGCGACTCCTGCAGGTGGAACGGCCGCATATACCTATGCATGGTCTGGCGGAGGAGGTGCTGCCGCAATAGCAAATAATCTGGGGGCTGGTACTTATACTGTTTCCGTGACTGATTCCAAAGGATGTACCTATAATACGGCCACTGTGACCATTGTTGTTCCTCAACCTGCAGCAAGCATTACCTGGAATGGAACAGTTGCGGGTGCTGATAATTGGTTTGCCTTTGCAGCCGGTAATTATACGAACTGGACAGGGGGATGTTTGCCTACCTGCGCTTCTGATGTCCAGGTTCCTGTTACAGCAAATCAGCCTGGTATTGACAATACAGGAGGAATAGCTGCCTGTAAGACGTTTAATCTTGTAAGTGGGGCTACTTTAAATTTCAACGCTGTAGCAGCTGAATTGGATATTTGCGGAGATTTTAATCAATCGGGAACTGTATACACCGGTGCAACGGCTGGTACTCAGGGAAAATTGAAGTTTGTGGGTTCTGTAGTTCAGGGTTTTACTGCGGCCTCTACCTCTGTTACCACTGGAGGACTTTTTAGCGTAGAGCTTGCAAATACGGCAAGCCCACTTTCTGAACTAATTATCAGGGATGGATTTGGGAACAAGGATATGATTGTTTCTAACAGCGGCACATTTAAATTTACGAGCGGGTTTATTTATACCGAAGGAGGCAGACGGTTAGTTCTTACAAATCCTTTAAATACTGCTCTTAGTGGTTATGGACCTACCAAATATGTATTTGGCAGAATAAACAGAGCATTAACGTTGGCAGGGGAAGGCACGTATGCGTCCGGTCAGGGATATGATTTTCCGATTGGTGGCAGCCCGGTTGCCGGGAATACCTGGCCCTATGAATTAATGAATCTCAACTTCTCAAATGTCACAAATGGTGCTACTTTGACGGACGTGACGGTAACTTTTGATACGCCCCCCAGCTATAATCAGGGAACAAACGTTTGGCCTTTAAACGAATCTGACAGCCCCAATAATAACAGCTATGGTGGTGGAACAGGGGTATATACGGCGGTAGGGGCCGGTGCGATCTGCAAGGTTGGGGGATCTGGTTCCGGTGCGGATGCCGCAAATGGAGGCGTATGGACTGTGTTAGCGAACCCCTCAACAGCCAACCCTACTTATGACATGACGCTTGTCGGAACTAACTTTCTGACCAATGGAGGTGTTATGAGACACACAATTTTAAAAAGAAGTACCTGGTGTGGTCAAAATGCTTGTGCTAATTGTGGGTGGGGAATTGGGGCTTCCGGTAATGATGGTGCCTTTATTGATCCAGGTGTCGGAACCGCTGTGGGTGCCCAGTATAATGGGGTGGTTGGGAATTCCATTAAAACTGTCAGACAAGGCCTTACTGGTTTCTCCCAATTTGCGCAAGTCCAGGATGCCTCGCCCCTGCCTATAGAATTGCTGATGTTTGATGCCTCCTGTACAAATAATAACGTAGTTGTTTCCTGGGCAACTGCCTCGGAATCCATGAATAATTATTTCACGTTGGAAAGAACCTGCGATCAGAACCCCTTCCAGTTTCAGACGATTGCTACTATACCCGGTGCCGGGAATAGCTCAACCCTGAGACAATATTCATATGTTGACAAGGAAGTGACACTGGGCGAGTGTTACTATCGGCTATCCCAGACAGATTATGATGGGAAGCAAACGTTTTTCCCGCTCGTTTCAATTGATTGTAAAAAGAATGCAGGATTCAACCTGGTGGGTGTTATTCCTAATCCGGCAGTGGATGAGCTATTTGTGCTCTTTAATACAAACAGGGCGGATATCATACACATTGGACTGACTGATATGCTCGGGCAGGAATTGTTAATTAAGAATATAAATCCTGAAAATGGACTGAATACAGTTGAAATGGATATAAGTGCGTTAGGTGTGGGTGTATATTTTGTGAAAGTGAACAACGGAACAAATTCGTTTATTAAAAAAGTTGTTAAAAAGTAAACAGATGAGCAGATTTCTACATAGTACTTTTATGAGGTGGTTCAGGGTTGTTTGCTCCCTCACTTTGCTGCTTCTCTTTGCTGAAAAGGCAAGTGGAACGGCCTGTAGTGCCACATGGACATTGACATCCAGTACAAATCCGGCAGTGGGCGGTGCAGTGACAGCTACTTCCCCAACCTTTGGTTCAGGGGAAACCACTACTGGCTCGACGGATGCCAACTATGGAAGCTGGGGGATACCCTGGTCTACTTCCAATACTACCCCTGTTCCAAGCACGGACATTTATTATATACAGTTTTCAGTTACCCCGAATGCCGGAAATTCATTGAATATTACTTCCATTAATTACAATTCCTTTAATAATGAGGCAAGTCCTCCCGATCTTCAGGCAGCTTTTTGGTCCACCAGTTCAAGTTTTGCAACAAGCACCGCAATAATGACTGGCTACTCAACTGCTGGTTCTTCTTCGGTTAATTATACAAACAATGCTATCTCTGCCTCTTGTACTGCAGGGCAAACCCTTTATTTCAGGGTGTATTTTTACTATGCGAGTTCAGCGACATATTATGGAATAACCTCCATGACACTTACAGGAACCACTACCGGTGCAGCTCCGGTTCTTACGACCTCGCCAACGTCCTTGTCAGGATTTTCTTACGTCACCGGGGGAGGCCCATCCATTTCTCAAAGTTTTACGATCAGTGGCAGCAACCTGACAGGATCCGGTAATATTACTGTTACAGGAAGCACGGATTATCAGGTTTCGAGTGATAATGTCAATTTCTACAGCTCCGTTAACTATCCTTTTTCGGGAGGGGTTATTACAAGTCAGCCCCAAAATGTCTATGTCCAGTTGAAAGCGGGTTTGTCCGCAGCAAGTTATAACGGGGAAAATGTTACGGTTGCCGGGGGCGGGGCCACAACTGTAAATGAAGTTTGTAATGGATCAGTAGTTGCACCTCCGACTTCGCCCGCGACCTTTACCACAAATGGAAGTACGTTTACGGTGCCTCCGGGTGTTACCTCCATTAATATGTACTGTTGGGGTGGTGGTGGTGGTGGTGGTGGTGCTGTTCGTAATACTGTTTATTGGTTTGCATGCGGAGGAGGCGGAGGTGGCGGGGCCTGTACTGTCAACACATTCGCAGTTACTCCTGGTACTACATATACAATTACGACTGTTGGTGCAGGTGGTTTAGCCGGTGCAGCTACAGGTACAGCTGGTGGAAATGGAGGTACAACGACAGTAAACGGTCCTGCAGGTAATCCAGGTCCATGGACGGCTGGAGGAGGTGCGGGAGGTCTGGGTGCCGCCGTTTTTGGAGCTACAGGGACAACGCACGCCGGAGGTGCCGGAGGAAATACCGGTACGGGCACAATTTATGCAGGAGGTGCAGGAAGCACAGGGCATGACGGGACAAGTAATAGTACCGGGATAAGCGGATCAGGCGGTGGCGGAGGTGGATCCGGTGCTGCAGGAAGCAATGCAACTTCCGCCAGCTGTGGTGCCGGGGACGCTGGTGCTGGTGGTACCGGGACTTTTCCAGGTGGGATTGGAGGATATAATACCAAATGCAATAGTGCTGATGCTACGGATGATATTGGTGTAGCAGGTGTTGTGCCCGGCGGCGGTGGCAGTGGAGATAATGAGTACAGTTATGGTACAGCCGCATCCGCAGTTGCAGGAGCAGCCGGAGCCAACGGTCAGGTAGTAATCACCTGGGCGACCTGTACTACTCCTACCAGCCAGTCAACTGCCTTTACTGCAAGCACTGTTTTAAATACTACCATGACATTGAACTGGGTTAGGGGAACGGGTAATGATGTGTTGGTTATTGCGAGTGCAGGCAGTCCGGTCAGCGGCAATCCTTCCAATGGTACCTCTTACACCGGCAATGCCAATTATGGTTCAGGAACAGCCGTAGCAGGTGGATTCGCAGTGTATAACGGAACGGGCACTTCCGTCAATCTTACCGGCCTTACTGCAAATACGACCTATTATTTTGAAGTTTTGGAATTTATGTCTGGTACGAACTGCTACCTGACTCCTGGACTTACCCTTGGCCCTATTACCACGAATTGTGCTTCGTTCGCTACCTTACCGTATTATACGTCTTTTGAAAGCGCCTGGGGAACTGCCTGCAATACTTCGGATGCCTTAGGCGCCCCTGATACGTATTGGACTAATGCCATTGGTGGCACCAGCCCCGGCGGAAATGATTACTGGCATCAGGACAATTATTCGGGTGCGGACTGGACCAGCCCGGGAACAGGGGCTTATTCCCCTGTTTATTCGCAGGGAACCCGAAGTGCCCGCTTTCATAATTATGGCGCTGTTGCTTCGTCCACGGGGGCGTTGGATTTACATGTTGACATGTCACCGGTCGGTACCAAGACGATTACGTTTGATATGATACATAATGAGTATACCAGTCCTTTTGAATTTCAGGTTTTGTTGTCAACAGATGGTGGGGTTACCTTCCCCACTACGCTGCTGACTGTCACATCCGTTGTTTCTGCCTGGACCACTCAAACAATTACTACTGCGCTTGGTACCTCCACGAGTGTTCTCCGGTTTATAGTGACTGACAGAGGCTCGCTGGATGTGGGAATGGATAACCTGAATATTTCAGTAGCAACGGCCAACCCTACCACACTTACACAAAATTTTGAAGGTTCCTGGACTTCCGTGGGAAATGCAACTAACGGCAGCAGCGGTTCTTTGCCTTCCGGATCACCGGCTAATACTCCGGCAACACAATTGTGGACGGCTAATAATTCCGCTGGCAGCGCCAATGATGTCTGGAACCGGTCTGATAAGCAGGGAGGATGGTCCAGTAGTGATAATACCTGCGGTGGTGCCGTACCTCCTCCAACCTGCGGGGCAAACAGCACTTCTTATTCTGCTATATTTGATAATTATGATGCTCCTGTCGGCTCCACTGGCTCCATACAGTCGCCTAATCTGGATTTGTCCAGTTATTCTACAGCGACACTGACATTCTACTATACTGCTTACAATGACGCTACTGCTTTGGATGTTCAGTTCTGGAACGGGAGTGGCTGGTATACTGTCACGGGATCACCTTTCGGCGCAACTTCCAATGTATGGACTTATGAATCCGTGACGATCCCTGTCGGCTCTGGCGTCCTTATCAACAATACAATCCTTAGGTTTACTGCCCATTCCAATGCGACCTATTCTACCCCGATTGGGATCGATGAAATTAACCTGAGCGGTACTTCTTCCTGTACTCCACCTACGACGCAATCAACTGTATTTACTTCCAGTGCCATCACAGCAACTTCTCTGACTGCAAGTTGGACCAGGGGTAATGGTACAAATGTATTGGTTATTGCCCAGGCTGGGAGTGCGGTAAGTACTAACCCTGTAAGTGGTACAGCTTATAGTGCCGGTGGAGGTGTTTATGGTTCTGGTAGCGCGATCGGTTCCGGTTATGTGGTTTATAACGGAGCCAGCACTACACCTACAGCAGCGATAACGGGATTGTCGCCCTCAACGCAATATTATTTTGCCGTTTATGAGTACAATGCCACTGGTACCTGTTATAAAACTCCGGGACTTACCCTGAATGCGAATGCCACCACCTTGGCAGCTGGAAACCCTACCACACTTCACCAGAATTTTGAAGGTTCCTGGACGGCCATTGGATCGGTAACGAATGGAAGCACCAGTTCAATCCCTTCAGGATCTCCTGCCAATACTCCGGTAACTCAGGTATGGACAGCCTTTAATGGAAATGGTTCCAATGCGAACGATGTATGGAATATTGATAATAGCCAAGGGGGCTGGAGCAGTGGCTATGATATTTGTGGTGGAACTTATGGTCCTTCTGCCTGCGGAGCTAACGGGACTGCCCACTCCGCTTTGTTTGACGTCTACGATGCGCCCGGCTCTTCATGGGGCTCTATTCAATCCCCAACGCTGGACATGTCTGGTTATACCACTGCAACGCTTACTTTTTATTATATGAATTTTAATTCGAGTGCGACACTGTTGGTGCAGTTCTGGAATGGGTCAAGTTGGGTAAATGTGACAGGGGAACCCGTTGGCGGTTTCGGGGTAACCAGCAGCAATGCCTGGGTATATGAATCCGTAAATGTTCCTGCAGGTTGTTACATCAATGGAACTGACCTTAAATTTACAGCCACTTCCGACTTTCAATATTACCCGATCGGGATTGATGAAATTAATCTTACCGGTGTAAATTCCTGTACTCAGCCTGGGTCACAAGCTACTGCCTTTGTCGCTAGTGCCATTACCCAAACGACTATGACAGCCAGCTGGACCAGGGGATCAGGTACGAACGTATTGGTTATAGCTGAAGCCGGCAGTAACATAACCACAGATCCTGCAAGCGGAACTTCCTATACTGCCAATGCTGCTTATGGACTGGGAACTGCAATCGGTTCAGGTTTTGTGGTGTATAACGGTCCCAGCACTACCCCTACAGTCAACCTAACCGGGCTGGCCGCAGGGACCAAATATTATTTTTCAGTTTACGAATACAATTCTACTGGTACCTGCTATAAAACTCCCGGACTTAACTGGAATGCTACTACCAATTGCGCACCTCCGGTTACTCAGGCGAATGGTTTTACTTCCAGCTCCATTTCAAATACGGGTATGACGATAGGTTGGAACAGGGGAAACGGAAACAGTGTTCTGGTTATCGCCAAATCTGGTAGTGCAGTAAGTCCGGACCCTACCAGCGGCAGTTCCTATACGGCTAATTCTTTATTTGGTTCTGGAACAGCCGAAGGGGGAGGTTATGCTGTTTATAACGGAACAGGTACTTCAGTGGTGCTGACCGGGCTGACAGCTAATACGACCTATTATTTTGACATTTATGAATATACTACTACCGGCCTGTGTTACCTGACTCCTGGCCTGACAGACGGAGGGAGCGGGGTGACAACAACAAACGCCGCCGGGCTAAACCATCTTGTCATCAGCCAGGTTTATGGAGGGGGTGGAAATTTAGGTGCACCTTATGTGCAGGATTTTATTGAGATTCATAATCCTACCTGCGCAGCCGTCATGTTAACGGGAATGTCAGTTCAGTACGCTGCTTATAACAGCAATACCTGGAATGTCACCAACCTTCCGAGTGTTTCACTGGGAGTGGGACAATATTACCTGATTGGTGAATACAATGCCGGAGGTACACCGGTTTTACCTACACTTGATCTTAACGCAAGTGCCCAAAATATCAATCTTTCGTCCATTCAGGGTAAAGTTGCCCTGGTGAGCAATACAACTGCTTTGACTACTTCCGGATGCCCTCTTCCAAATGTGGCGATTATAGATTTTATCGGATATGGCCCTGCGAGTTGCTATGAGGGCTCCGGGCCCGCTCCTGGCTTGAATAATACTTCATCGGATGCCAGAGTCAATAATGGATGTACAGACAATAATATCAATTCAAGTGATTTTATCAAAGAAACTACTGTCAGCCCGCGCAATATGGCATCTACATCTGTTTCCTGTTGTACCAGTGGTTGCGGCCCGGCTACCATTCCCTTCACTCAGAATTTTGATGCGGTCACCCCTCCAAATATGCCTGCCTGTTGGCTTTCCTTTGACGGGGATGCAGATGGAAATACCTGGCTAACCAGCAATGCATCCAGCATTGTCCCTCCTCCCAGTACTGGTGGTTCGAGCCCAAATGCGATGTCTTGTATGTATGATGGGGCGAACCCAAATAATGACTGGGCTTTCAGTCAGGGGATAACGCTTGCGGCAACCACAACCTATAAACTTACATTTGTTTATGCTGCGTTTTCCAGTCGTTACACTGAAAGCCTGGAGGTGAAATACGGGACTTCCCAGACCGTCGCCGGGATGACAAGCGGGACTATATTTACCAATGCTTCCTTTACAAACGCCGGATACGCTACAGCCAGTGCCAATTTTACCACCGTTGCCGGGGGCACGTATTATTTAGGATTCCATGATTATTCCGCAACCAACCAATATGGTATTTTTGTTGATAATGTAAGTGTTGCCCTTGGCTGCACCCCGCCCACTATTACTACACAGCCTGTCACTCCGCAGACGGTTAACATCAATGTAGGGGCTAACTTTACAGTGGCAACTTCTGCCGGAGCCCCCACGTATCAATGGCAATCAAGCCCCGATGGCAGCACCTGGACAAATGTGGCGAATGGTACTCCCACAGGTGTAACTTATACTGGTCCTACTGGTGCTACCCTGAATGCTCTGGGCACAGCCGCTGTTACCTTGTATTATTACCGCTGCGTGATAACTGCTGCCGGCTGTTCTGCGAATTCCAATAATGCCACGCTTACCATCAGTAATGCCGGTGCTTGCCTGAATTATGCCACCCTGCCTTATGCCACGTCTTTTGAATCCTGGATACCTGATCCATGCAGTGCCGGTGCAGGCCGTTCTCCTGATATTTACTGGACAAGCACGGCTTCCGGTGCAAGTGATTACTGGCATGAGAATGATATTACCACCGGTGACTGGAATGGCCTGGCTAATTCAGCCGGAGCTTATTCACCCAATGCCTCTGTGGGAACATTCAGTGCCAGGTTCCG
>JABDEY010000054.1 GCA_013286805.1 Bacteroidota bacterium
TAAAAAGAGGAATTATTAATGATGATTTAATCTTCCAAAACAATTGATTTTATTACACATGTAAGATTTTTGAAAAAATTGTAAATCTAAGAAGTGATTATATGACCTACGTCAGGTTTATTCTTTGAAATGGATAAAAAAGATAGCTGATCTGGCCTCCTGAATTCCGGGTAGGCTGTTTAAAGTATGACTGAGACTATCCTCGGCAAATGAACTTCCTGCACTTTGTTATCATTTTCCATTTAAAGTAAATTTCAGATATTGAATTTATTACGAATGGATGAATCATTTCAGTATATGAAATCAATTCGTATCGCCTAACGGGCTTTGTTCTTTTAGCCAAATGATCTGGTAATTCTTTAATAAAAACGATTTCAAATAATTTATCAATTATTTCCCTTATTAATGCTATGTAATGTGGTGAACGGTAGCTCGGAGCGTGCGATAAAACTCGAATTTCAGCATCTGTAATTTTTGTTTTACTATTCAATAATAAAACCAATCCGAAAATATGCTCTGTGCTCTTGACATAATTGATAATGAAATTTTTCCAAACAATTTTGTCTCCCTTCCAGAATACATCCTTATACCCCTCCATTGGATCATTTAATTCATCTGGGTTGGAGAAATATATTTCCTGTTTCTCTAATTCATTATGCTTATCAAGAATACTGGCAATTGTTCTGAATCTGTACATTTTGCATTTGTATTAAAAGGGTTCAAATCATGCCTTTAGAAATATTTTGGCAAATTTTTTTGACTAAAGTTGACGATCAAATTAGGAATGCCAAAAAACCTCGAAATTTTGCAAATTTCGCACGATTGAAGAAAGTCATTCCATCGGATGCCTTGTAAATAGTGGGTTGCAGAGGATTCTCTACCGAATTCTCTACCGATTAAAGCAAACCCCCTGCCAATGCAGGGGGTTGTACCCGAAGTCGGAATCGAACCGACATGTCCGTGAAGACACTGGTGTTTGAGACCAGCGCGTCTACCAGTTCCGCCATCCGGGCATTGTACTAAAAATTGAACTGTCTTCCTCAATTTTCCGGGAAGACAAAAGTAGCAGTTTTTGTGAATCTGTGGCACTTTGTCCTGTTTTTATCTGTGCTGGTGGCAAATGCCCTTAACAGTATTTAACAGAAATTGCTTGTGTGTGGCCTGGTGTTTGCAATATTCGGTACAAACACAAACTAAAATGAGAAAAATTATACTCGTGCTTTTAACTTCCTGCGTACTTTCTGATGTGGGCGCACAAACTGGAAATGCTGTTCCTTCTTCCAATACAATTGGTGGATATAGCATGGATCTGGGTATGGGTTATGCTGGTTTTTCTTTTGCATCGGATTTGTTGAACAAAAATTTGCTGGCCAATGGATATGCTGGTATTACGAATCAATACCCTTCCTGGAATCTTACGATCATCCATGCGATTCGTAAGAATAATGTTTTCAATTTCGGTATCGGTGGTATTATTAAGCATAATACTGTGAATGATTCTTCCAAAACTTCTTTTTCTGGTTTCCTTTTAAACATGGGTATTGGAAGGGTTATCTTCCACACTAATAATTGGGTTGTTTATCCGATGATTGCTTATCAATTTGGGAGCTATTCTGTGAACTCTGACATTACTGGTAAAAACAGTACGAATGATATTCAGGCGACGAATGGGAACAACTCTGTTAATTTTTCCCTTAATGCTGATTATATTTTCAAGGAAATAGGAATGATTACTGACTGGGACAAAATGAAAAATCCTTTTGAGGTTTTTTCCGGTAAATTGTCTTTTACTGTTGGTTATGTGCTGTGCCCTAACAGGTCTTTTTGGCTGGACGGTAATACGGATATAACATCTCCTATCAATAAAAATGTAAACTATCCTACCAATGTAATCGGGAGTTTAACGACAAGTGACTTTTCGATGTTTTATTTCAGTGTGAAATTGGGGGTGGGGGTTTTTCATAAAAGCAGCTGATCTGATTTTCGTCTTCAGGTCTAAGATGCATCGGCATTGTAGTTTGTTTTTTATCTTTATGCCATGCTCCTTGCGTACGATGAGGGCTAAATGAAACCCTTCTGGATAAAATACTGCTTGTTTTTCTTTTTCCTGAAGGGGTTTGGACAAATTCCTTTCTATGATCAGGTGTTTACCATTTTTAAAAATTCGGAAATAAGAATTGGCTCTGAAGCATATATCGTCAAGGGAGGGTCTACTGTGTTTGAGTTTTTTGCGCAGACGCCAAATTTTGAACAAACGATGGAAGCGGACATGGGTTACTCTATGAGTTTCCTTTTTGAGATCGATAACTTAACCGATAGTTTTACTTTAAGGGATGCTTCACTTGTGAATGCAAAGACTGTTTTTACTGCTCATTGTTTTTGTGCTCCTAATCACCATGATATTTCAAGGGGAGTGATCTCCGGAAAAAAGCTCTACAATGGTGATTGGAAAGTGGTGATTAATGTGATCAGTGGTTCTGAACCTTTTGAGTTCCCGATTTATACTTCTGGAATTTTCAAATTCAAAACGCTTCCTGCAAATGATGCAGCCAATGATTCTCCCGGACAAAATGGAATGAATGATTTGTATGATACAATTACGGAATTCCGATACTCTTCCGGTCATACCGGATGGGAGGGAGGCAGCAGCTCTTATATTGCTGTTAAAAATGATTCTGTTTATTTTGAACCACGTGGAAAGAGGACAAAAAACAAATTTAAACTGAAGGATTCTGATTGGAGAAACCTGACTAATTCTGTTTCTATTGAAGATTTTTCCGGGAAGGATCTGTCTGGGGGTGGGGTTAGGCCTGAATCCATGTCCTATCCGGGAAATGGAATTTATATCCGGACAGTTAAATACAGTGGCTATAGAAAAATACCTGAGGGGGGGAATTCAAACTTAACTGAACTTATGCATTCTTTTCAGAAAATTGAATGTGATCATTTTATTCACTGTCCAAGGGATACCAGTTTTATTATTGATTCGAAGGGAAATTCTGTATCCTTTCAGTGTGTTGAGAATAAACAGGACTTTGATCCGCGTGCTGAAATTTCCAAATCATTAACTTTTGAAATTAATAAATCACGAGATTATTTTTCTTTGAAAGATTCTGATCTTGTTCAGGCAAGAACTTTCGTTACTGTGAAATGTATTTGTCCTTCGAATGGAACTCACCCCGTTTTCAGGGGCAAAATCACAGGTGTTAAGCAATCTTCGGATGAATGGGAGATTAAGGTCAATGTTGTTTATTTTGATGATTCCGGCAAAGAGTATTCTTTTAAGGAAACAGGAATTTACAGGTACCCCTGGTAATTGTGAATCGTTTAGCCTGAAAAAAGGGTTGGATGGGAGTGTCCCCGGCTTTTTTGCCATTTTTCGATAAATTTGGCGTATTTCAACAAAAATGGCTATATTCGCAACCCTTTTGTTTAGGGGCTAATTCATGGAATCAGAGGTTAAAATATTTGCGGGTTCGAGTTCGCATAGTCTGGCTGAGAAAATTTCAGTTTGTTTTGGTCAGTCGCTGGGTAAGGCAAGTGTACTTCGCTTTAGTGATGGTGAGTTTCAGGTATCCTATGAGGAAACCGTTCGCGGCAGCGATGTTTATATTATTCAGAGTACGTTTGCTCCTGCTGATAATTTATTTGAATTGCTGTTGATGGTGGATGCGGCCAAGCGTGCATCTGCCAACGAAATTGTTGCTGTTTTGCCTTATTTCGGGTTTGCGCGTCAGGATCGCAAGGATCAGCCCCGTGTGGCTATTGGTGCTAAAATGGTGGCGAACCTGCTTTCTGCGGCTGGGGTTACCCGTATCATTACCATGGACCTGCATGCGGATCAGATTCAGGGCTTTTTTGAGGTGCCGGTGGATCACCTGTATGCTTCTTCTATTTTTTTACCCTATGTTGAGAAACTGAACCTTCCTAACCTGAGTATGGCTACTCCTGATATGGGTGGAGCCAAGCGCGCCAATGCGTATGCTAAATATTTTAAGAGTGAAATTGTTATCTGTTATAAACAACGTTCAAAGGCCAATGTGGTGGATTCCATGACGGCTATTGGTGAAATTGAGGGTCGTAATATTGTCTTGGTGGATGACTTATGTGATACCGCTGGTACGCTCACCAAGGCGGCCGATATGATGATGGACAGGGGTGCAGTGAGTGTCCGTGCGATTGTGACACATCCGGTTTTGTCTGGTCTTGCGTATGAAAATATTGAAAAGTCAAAACTTACTGAATTAATTGTAACGGATACTATTCCTTTAAAAGGGGAATGCAGCAAAATTCGTGTGCTTTCTGTGGCAGATTTATTTGCCAATGTTCTGCACAGGGTGCATAATTTTGAGTCAATCAGTTCGCATTTTATATGTTGATAAATAAAGAGTGATTAAACAACCGGCGTAGTTTAATCTTGTGAATAAAGCCAGAAGACAATAAATTAATTAATAAAACTTACACATGAAAACGTTAACGATTACAGGTTCTGTCAGAACCACAGTTGGAAAAAAGGAAGCTGCTGATTTGAGAAGAAGTGAATTGGTGCCTTGCGTACTATATGGTGGCAAACAACCGCTTCATTTTTCTGCATCTGAAAAGGAATTCCGGCATTTGGTTTATACACCCGATATCCATTCCGTGAAGATTGATGTGGGGGGTACTTCCTACAATGCTATTATGAAGGATATACAGTTTCACCGGGTGTCGGATAAAATTATTCATGTTGATTTTCTGGAAGTGGTTCCCGGAAAGTCCATTACGTTGGAAATTCCTGTTAAGACGCATGGAGCGGCTCCTGGTGTTCGTGCCGGTGGACGACTCTTGAAGAAGCTGAGGTCTTTGACGGCTAAAGGTACTGCGGATAAATTTCCGGAAGCGATTACTATTAATGTGGAGAAGATGGAGATTGGTGACTCGGTTCGTGTGAAGGATATTAAACTGGATGGAATCACTTTTGTAAATAATCCAAGCGCTACTGTGGTGGCTGTCAGGATAACGCGTAATGTGGCTGAAGAGGAAGCTACAGCAGCGGCAACTACTGCTGCGGCTACGGGTACTGCAGCTCCGGCAGCGGGTGCAGCGGCGGGTGCAACTTCGGCAGCGGGTGCGGCGGGTGCGGCAGCAGGGGCTAAAGGTGCTCCGGCAGCAGGTGCTAAGGCTGGTGCTCCGGCAGCAGGCGGTAAGGATGCTCCTAAGAAGGATGAGGGTAAAAAGGAAGCGCCTAAGAAGAAGTAATTTTTTTTTAATTGATTTTTATACTGCCGCCTGTCGATAAAAGACAGGCGGCTTTGTTTTGTATATTTGGGAATGAAATTTTTGATTGCGGGTCTTGGCAATATTGGTGAGGAGTATGAAAACACGCGTCATAATATAGGTTTTACTCTTGTTGAAAAGCTATGTGGCGATTGCGGAGGATCTTTTGCTTCTGACAGATTGGCTTTCAGGGCGGAGTGCAGGTTTAAGGGGAAAACTTTTGTTCTGATTAAACCAACTACGTTTATGAACCTTAGCGGAAAGTCAGTTAACTATTGGCTGCAGGCGGAAAAAATCCCGGTTGAACATTTAATGGTTGTGACGGATGACATTGCTTTGCCTTTTGGGGCTATCCGGATTAAAGCGAACGGAAGCTCGGGAGGGCATAATGGATTGAATAGTATTCAGGAGACTTTGAATACTGCTGCCTATGCCCGTCTGAGGTTTGGGGTTGGGAATGATTTCCCTAAAGGCCGTCAGGTGGAATATGTTCTGGGTAAGTGGACGGAGGAAGAAGAAAAATTACTTGCACCAAGAGTTGATCTGGCTGTTGAGGCGATTAAAAGTTTTGGCGCAATCGGGATTGACCGTTGCATGAATATGTTTAATAATAAATAAGTTCAGCCCTTTGGACTTTTACAGACTCCGCAGCATTTTTTTTATGCTGACTTTTTCCTCCACAATTGCAGGCAACTGATCTATTGAAACGCGTTCCTGTTGCATGGTATCCCGGTGTCGGATCGTGACGGTATTGTAGTTGGAAGAACTGCTGTCGATGGCGTCGTGGTCTACTGTGATACAGAAGGGAGTCCCTATGGCATCCTGACGACGGTAGCGTTTGCCGATGCTGTCTTTCTCGTCGTACTGGCAGAGGTGATCAAATTTCAGCAGTTCCATGATTTCGCTCGCTTTTTCGGGGAGGCCGTCTTTTTTTACAAGAGGTAAGATGGCTGCTTTGACGGGGGCTAAAAAGGCGGGCAGGCTCAGTACATCCCGTGTGCTGCCGTCTTCAAGGGTTTCTGTTTTATAGGCGTGAGAAATCAGCGCGAGGAACATCCTGTCAAGTCCAATGGATGTTTCGACTACGTATGGTACATAGCTTTTATTTTCTTCGGGGTCGAAGTACTGCAGTTTTTTCCCGGAGTGCTGTTCGTGACTTTTCAAATCGAAATCGGTTCGGGAGTGTATGCCTTCGAGTTCTTTGAATCCAAAGGGGAATTCAAATTCAATGTCACACGCGGCATTGGCATAATGGGCGAGTTTTATATGGTCGTGGAAGCGGTATTTGGAAGCAGGGAAGCCCATAGAGCTGTGCCATTTCATCCGTGTTTCTTTCCAACTTGTGTACCATTGCATTTCAGTCCCTGGTTTTACAAAGTATTGCATTTCCATTTGTTCAAATTCCCGCATCCGGAAAATAAACTGACGTGCTACTATTTCGTTCCGGAATGCTTTTCCGGTCTGGGCTATGCCGAAGGGGATTTTCATGCGCCCTGTTTTTTGCACGTTGAGGAAGTTGACGAAGATTCCCTGGGCTGTTTCGGGGCGCAAATAGATTGTCCCCGCATCTTCACTTACAGATCCCATTTGGGTACTGAACATGAGGTTGAACTGGCGCACGTCTGTCCAGTTGCGTGAGCCGCTGATGGGGCATACAATTTCGCAATCCTCTATGATTTGTTTTACTTCTGTGAGGTTATTGTTTTCCAGAGCTGTTTTGAAACGGCTGTTTATTTCCTCTGCCTTTTTTTGGTATTCGAGCACGCGTGGGTTGGTGCTCCGATACATCGCTGCATCAAAGGTTTCTCCAAAGCGCTTTGCGGCTTTCTCTATTTCCTTTTCAATTTTGGATTCTATTTTGGCGATGTGGTCTTCGATGAGAACATCTGCCCGGTAGCGCTTTTTGCTGTCTTTGTTGTCTATGAGGGGGTCGTTGAAGGCGTCTATGTGTCCGGATGCTTTCCAGGTGGTGGGGTGCATAAATATGGCTGCATCGAGGCCGACTATGTTTTCGTGCAGCAGTGTCATGCTTTTCCACCAATATTCACGTATGTTTTTTTTAAGCTCAACGCCTAATTGTCCGTAGTCATACACTGCACTTAGGCCATCGTATATTTCACTGGAGGGGAAAATGAACCCGTATTCTTTTGAATGGGAGATGATATTTTTGAAGAGGTCTTCGGACATAAAATGCGTGTTAAATTTTAATTAACAGTGGTAGAGCTGAGGGTATAATAGGTATGCCAGATGTTAAATTGTTTGGCATTAAACGTATGTTGAACGAGGAATTACGGGGCATCAAATTTATTTTGAATGTGGGAGGCGGGGGTCATTACTTATACTGTGCGTTGACTTCGGCCTGGGTTGGGAAGGAGTAGCTTGGGTCTCCTGCTTCGCGTGCCCATCTTAACCATTTGCCGGTTCCTGTACAGGCATAAACCCTTAATGTGTCGCTGGAGTTTACTCCATGAAAGGTGGCTAAACGCCACCATAGGGCGGATTCCTGAACTCCTATCATTACATCCAGTTTTTTACTGCAGGTGTTTTTTACATATACTACATATGTGTCAGGGCTATTCCCGCACTGGGAGCAGGTTTCCCCAAATTTGGATTTTACTTTTACCAGGCAGTCAACTAACTCGTCTCCGGTTTGTACACGTGATTCGGTTTTTTGTCGTTGCTTTGCCCTTTTTTTGCCCGGGTCTGTTACTTTAAAAGCCAGAAATGCTACGCAGGGGGCAGCAAGGATCAACAGTATAAGTAGCTTTTTCATTTTATATTATTTACAATGCGTGTTGTCTAAAATTATTTTGGCTTCCTGATTGCCTTTCTTTTTGGAGAACCTCCAATCCTGACATGCTCCATCATCATCCCCTAATCCCTTTTTTGCCCAGCCCCGGTTGTTATAGGCCTGGTAGTCGTCCGGCTGCAATTGAAGTGCTTTGTTGAAATCTACCAGAGCTTCTTTAAATAATTTTAGTTTGTTTTTCGCACTTCCCCGGCTGACGTAGGCTGTTTCCAGATCGGGGTTCAGTTTGATTACTTTGTTATAATCTTCGACTGCATTCTTGTAATCATTTGTTGCGGAATAACAAAAGGCCCTTCTCAGATAAGCGTCTATGCATTCGGGATCTTTTTCCAACGCATGGTTAAAATCGACTATTGCATTCTCAAAATTTCCATTTTGTATTTTTTCATACCCTTTTCTTACCAATGCTTTTGCTTCGTCCTTTTGGGCTTTTGCATCTGTTTTTTGAGCTGTTGCGCCCAGCGTTACAAGGAGTAAAAATGGAAGAAAAAGGTGTCTCATTCGTTGATTAATCAATTTCTGTGCCATAGTAGAATGGGCTGCAAAAAGCACTTCTGTTAATTGTTTTGGGAGGCTCATTTATCTATCGTTCAAATGGCTTGTTACTTTTGTAGGAGAGGTCATAAAACAACATCAATAAGTGCTCGAATGCATGTATTAGGCCCATTTGGGTTTTTGCGTCAAATGTTCCAAAAATGCTGATCCGTGAAAATTGTCCAGCGGTTTTGGGATTTATGATTCTTCGCTCAATGCAATCTTTCTGAATGCATTTTAATACGATGGCTTTTTCTTCCGGGAAATATTCTACCGATTCGGGATTGAGCTTTGCAAAAGAAACCTTGTCGGTCCGGTTAATTTTCCCTTTCTCGTAAAATTGGATGACCATTATTCCTTTTTCATTTTTTATTTCTGCTATTCCTTTGATTTTTTCATTGATGTACCTGATTGCATCCTCTGCTGTTAAATCGGGGTTTTGGCTATAACCTGGCAGGGCGAATAATAGTATTGAGAGCAGGCAAAAGATGGCGATTTTTTTCATAACTTTAGAAAAGGGGTTATGTGTGCAAATCTATGGTATTTTTAAACAAAAAATCAATTATCCGGTTAGGAATTTAACTCGTTTGAAATATACTCAAATCTGCCAAGGATTCGTATTCAATGTAATCTGGTAATGCTGAATGATTCTAAAGTCCTTTATATCGCTTTACTGTGGGTTTCTCTTTCCGTTCTGTGTTTTTGCACAAACTGAGCCCTTGCGTGTGAAGTACAATTTTATCGTAGACGATGGGGACAGGGCGGGCTCTAAGGTGGATATTGAACGGGATGGTTTGCCCTGGAAGCAAAGGGATGGCACGGATGCTAAGAATTATGTTGACATGGAGTTTCAGCATGAATACGTATTGACTTTTTCCAAGCCCGGATTTATTACCAAGAAGATTGCTGTTTCTACTGTTGTTCCCAAGAAAAAGCTGGATGAGCCGTTTGATCCTTTACTTTTTAATGTGACTATTTTCAGGCAATACGAGGGTGTTAATATTGTAGTTTTTAATAATCCTGTGGCCCGATATGCCTATCAGGTTAAGAAGGGTGTGTTTGAGTATGATACGGATTATTCTAAAACGATCATTGCTGAAGTTAAGAAGGCGGAGGATGAATTAAAGGTGAAACATAAAGCGGATAAAAGTTCGGGGGGGACTCCGCCTGTACGGGTTGCTGAATCTAAAGCAGCGGGGTCTGATGAAAAGAGCATTAAAAAGGATGTTGTTGCTGAGAAAAATAAAGTGGAAGAAAGCCCTAAAAAGAATACAGCAAACAGTGGAACGGCAATCGTTAAAACGGAGAAGCCGATTGTGGTTAATAAAAAGCCAATTGTGATTGAAAAAAAGCCAATTGTGATTGAAAAGAAGCCGATTGTGGTTGATAAAAAGACGAATGTGGTTAATAAACCCGCTGCTAATGTTATTGCTGACATGGATAGCAGAAGTTCTTTGTTCGCCGGCGCCAGTGTAATGGATGATAATCATATCGAAAGGGAATATGTGGCGGGCAACAAACATGTTACGGAGACGATTGTTACGCGTGGCGGAAGAAAATACATTTATAAAAAAGTTGTTTACGCCTGGGGCGTTTATTATTTCCGTGATAATGTCAGCATTACGGAGCCGACCTATATTCAGGAAGTATTGTGAGCCTTGAAAGCGTGCATTTTTTGTGAATTTCCGGTAATATCTGCATCTGTTAGATAGGGGCAGAAATACTATATTTGCTTTATAGACATGAAACACGGAATTCTTGTTTGGTCGCTGTTTATTTTAAGCGCGGGGTCGGCTTTTGCTCAAGGGGCATTAAAGGTGAACCTGAAGTTTATTATAGATGATGGTAACCGGGAGGATGCTAAAATTGACATTAAGAGGGACGGTAATGTGTGGAAGAACATGATGTCTGACGGGAAAAAGGAATCTGTGGACCTTGATCTTGGGCACGAATTTTTATTCACGTTTTCCAAACCCGGATACATTACCAAGAAACTGTATTTTTCTACCAAGGTGCCTACAGGTGCCGGAACCAATAATGAGTTTTTGCCTTATCTTTTTACGGTTACTATTTTTAAGCAACCCAGTCAGGTAAACCTTGTTGTATTTAATCAACCAGTTGGTCGCATTTCTTTCAAGGAATCGCTGGATGATTTTGACTATGATACGGATTACACTCAATCTGTCCTTGACCAGTTAAAGGAAGTTGAAAAGCAGATTGTAAAAATAAAACAGGTGGAGGCAGCGAAGAAAGCTCAGGAAGATGCTAAACTGGTTACGCTCAAAGCTGATGCGGATGCCAAAAAGAAAACGGAAGAGGATACCAGAAAGAAGGCGGAAGATGCTGAAAAGGTTGCTAAAGCTAAGGCGGATGAGGATGCCAGAAAGCAGGCAGAGGACACTAAAAAGAAAGCATCTGATGCTGATAAGGCAGCCAAGGCGAAGTTGGATGCTGAGGCTAAGAAAAAGTTAGAGGAAGATAACAAGAAAAAAGTGCAGGAGGCGGACAATGCTTTAAAGGCTAAGGCGGATGAGGATGCCAGAAAACTGGCGAAAGCGAAAGCAGAGGAGGAGGCCCGGAAATTAGCGAAGGCAAAAGAAGAGGATGACCGGAAAAAGGCAGCTCAGGCCAAGTTGGATGAAGAAAAGAAGAAGGCTGACAAGGCAAAAATGGATGAAGAGGCCAGAAAGAAGGAGCAGGATGATTTAAAAAATAAGGCCAAAGCATCGGAAGCAGCTAAAAAGGCAAAAGAGGAAGAGGATGCAAAGAAAAAAGCGGCTCAGGCCAAAATAGATGAAGAGGCCAGAAAGAAGGCTGATGCTGAGGATAAAAAGAAAACTCAAGAGATGGAAAAGGCCCGGAAGGCAAGGGAAGATGAGGACCGGAAGGCGGCTGAAAAAGCTGCTAAAGCCAAGGAGGAGGAGGATAAGAGAATTGAAACGCTGAAAGGTGCGGAGAAGGAAAAGGCGATTGCTGATGCTAAGAAGCAGGCTGAGTCCGATGCCAAGGCGGCGGAAAAAGCAAAAAAAGCAAGGGAGGAGCAGGATAAGCTGGATGCTAAAGCTGCCAAAGCTAAAGAGGAGCAGGATAAGCTGGATGCAAAAGCTAAAAACGCCAGGGAGGAAGAAGATAAGCGGATTTTGGCAAAAGCCGCCAAGGCCAAGGAGGAGAATGATGCTCATATAAAGGAAGCTGCACTGGCTAAAATCAAAGCGGATGCGGAAAAAAAGCGAATTGAAAAATTAGATGGAGAAGAGAAGGTACAGGCGGAAGCTGCGGAGAAGAAGAGAGTCCTTGATGAGCAAATGGCTGCGGCGGCAAAAGCTGCAAAGTTAAAGGCGGAGGAGGAAGCAAGACAGAAATCAGAAGCGGAGGCGAAAAAGAAGGCAGATGAGTCGGATCGGATTGCCAGGGAAAAACTTGCTGCTGATAAAGCGCATGCGGCGGAAGTTTTAAAAGCAGATGAGAAAAGGAAAGCGGAGGAGGCTTACAGAAAGAAAGTGGCGGATGATGAAATAAGGAAGCAACAAGAGGCCGCCGCAGTGGCTGACAGCCGGAGTCGTCAGGGAACAGGCGCCACTCAATTAACAGAAACTAAAACGGATCCCAATGCTTCTAAAAACCGTGTGGAAGAGTATTTTCAGGAAGGTAATAGAAAGATAACCCAGGTTACGATAACTGTGAACGGACAGTTAAGAGTCTTTCGTAAAGTCATTTACAGCTGGGGAGCGATTTATTATTTTGTGGGCAATTCGGTTGCCGACTGCAAGAATCCTACTACTGAAAGTATTTATGAAGCGGAAGCGGAATGATCTTTAATAATTATTTTATATGCTAAACTTTGAATCCTCGGGAACGACAGTTCGTACCGTAGTTTGTTTTTTAGCAATGAGTGTCACCTTAATGGCTCAGCCTAAGACGGAGTATTGGGATAAGGAGATGACTAAAAAACGTAGTGAGGAGAATTATAAGAATGGTATTCAACATGGCACTTTCAAAGCCTGGTATGAAGACGGTAAGGTGTCGAGGTCGGGCAACTATATGAACGGCAAGCAGGATGGGCTTTGGCGGGCATTCTATGAAAGCGGTCAGCAGAAGGCTGTGGAGCGTTATGTGAGGGGATGGAAAGAGGGACATTGGATGTACTGGTACCTGAACGGTGTTAAAGCTCAGGAACTGGTTTTTAAGAATGACAAGGAGGATAGTGTCTGGACAAGCTGGTTTGAAAGTACCGGGAAAGTGCATGGAATGGAATCATATAGGAAAGGGAAAAAGGAGGGTGTCTGGAGTTATTGGTTTGAAAATGGACAGCCTGAAAGTGCAGGAAGTTTTTCCGGTAACCTGAAGGAGGGTTCGTTTACCAGTTGGTATCCTGATGGTAACAAGCAAAAGGAGGGGCAGTATCTGAAGGATAAGGAAACGGGTAAATGGAGGGAGTGGTATAGGAATGGCCGACTCAAAAGTGAAATTGAATTTATTCCGGAACAGGACGGCGTAACGAATAAGGATGGCGCGAACAAGAATGGGCTTGCAAATAAAAATGCGGAGGAGTATATCCGGAATTTCTGGACCGCTGATGGGCTTCAGATTATTAAGGACGGAACCGGAAAATTTACGTATGTATATGATAACGGGAAGAAAAAAGGGGAAGGCAATTATGCAGGCGGGCAAAAGGATGGAGAATGGAATTTTTGGAAGGCTTCCGGGGAGCCGGATTATGTGGTGCATTATGCCAATGGAAAGAAAAACGGGAAATGTAAATATCTGAACGGTGATGGTTCTGTGAACCGTGAGGGCTTTTTTATAAATGACAAAAAAACGGGGGCCTGGACCTGGTATAACGAAAGCGGTAAGAAGACCATGGAGGGATCTTTCCGGGAGGACCGGCAGAATGGGAAGTGGGTGTACTGGTTTGATTCGGGTGCCAGGGAGTCGGAGGGGTATTTTTCTGATGATCTGCAGGACAGCTTATGGACCTATTGGTACAAGGCTGGTCCAAAGTGGAAGGAAGGCAAGTATAAGAATAATTTTAAGGAGGGGATCTGGACAAATTGGTTTGAAAGCGGTCAAAAGCTCGAGGAGGGTGCGTTTCACAAAGGTCAGGAAAATGGTGTATGGCATAGCTGGTATGAGGATGGCAAGGTCAAGGATTCGGGGACTTTCAGGAATGGGGCTAAGGATGGCTTGTGGAAGGGTTTGTATCCGAATGGTAATCCCGATTACGAAGGGAGTTTTGGAAATGACCTGAGGAATGGCCATTGGAAATTCTGGTACCCTAAGGGCCAGTTGCGTGAGGAGGGTGATTTTAAAAAGGGCCATAAGAATGGAGCCTGGGTGGTTTGGACGATTCATGGTATAAAAGACAGTGAAGGAAATTATGCGGATGAAAAGCCGGATGGGCTTTGGACGTATTATTATGAAACGGGTGTTAAATTTCAGGAACAGAATTATAAAAATGGTATTTTGACTGGGGAGTGCAGGGCCTGGTATGAGGATTCAAAATTGAAAAGCGTGACGCATTATAAAATTTTTGAAAATAAAACGGAACCTATGGGGCTGGGAGATCCTGCTAAGGTGAGGGCGTCTACAGAAAGATATACGTCCAAGCCGGATGGGGACTGGATATATTATGATACGAATGGGAAGGAGATTATGCGGTTGCGGTATAAGGAGGGGGTTAAGCTTTAAATTCCGGGTTGGGCTTTTAAGGGCCAATTTCTATTGGTTTTTTGTCTGAAAATCGATATATTTGTTTATGACCCGATTTTTGTCTGTTGTCCTTTATGGAGGATGTCTTTGTTTTTTTGCCCAAACTTTGCCAGCGCAAACTTTAAATTTGCCTGCGCGCAAAACGAATGCGTTGAGCGGGAGTCAATTTGAACTTACTATTGCTTCTGCTTCCCTCAGCCTCGCGAGCCGGGAGAACATGATTTATGCCCAGGTGGTTGCCGGTAATGTGCCGGATTTTTTCCGGACGCTGGTTCCGGTTACTTCATCGGCTGTCATTAATACTGTTACTCAAAGTATAACGTATTATGTTGCTCCCGATATGCTGGCAATTGGTTGTGATTCGGATTATTTCCTTTGCCCTATGAGCCCTATGCTGGATACAAGGATAGGGGCCCTGACAGGTTGCACGCTTCCGACCCGTAAGATGGTGGGGGATATCTGGAAAGCGGCGACTGTTCACCTGGCGCCTCAACCGCTGTCACCTATTGCTGCCATGACCACCGTACCTTATTTTGCAAAGCATGATACGCTGGTGGATACCCAGCGGGCTACCTTTTTTCCTGCTCATCCTTTAGGAGAATTGGTAAGCGGGGATAAAAAGGATGTGGTGATTTCGAATATGATTTATACTACTGCCAATCGTGTTGTCATCTACGGATGGTATTATACGAGCGGGACGCCCATTCAACCGATGACCAATGTGCATGCCGACACATACATGGATTATAGCCATGGTAATCGTCTTGTTCAAAACAGCTGTATACTGAACGGTTCGACTGCCACAACTATTCAGGCCGTTCTTGAATCTTCTTCTTTGAACACTATTCTGAGTGATGAGGGGGTCATGTCAAAGCCATGGTATCCTTATGTTGTTACAGGGGAAGAGGAAGTTGACTTGCCGGATCAGGGCTTTGTGGTTTTTCCTAATCCTGCGCATGGGTCTTTTACGCTTGCTTTGAATAATCTTCCGGATGTTGGTTCTTTTTTTAGGATTTGTGATTTGCAGGGGAGGGTTATCAGGGAGGAAAGGCTGAATCAGGGTGGGCAGCAGCAGGTTAATGTAGAGGGTATGAGTGCGGGTATGTATTTGTTGAGTATATGTGGTCAGGTTTCTTCAGCATCGATTGGTAAGGCAAAATTAATCGTGGTTGCGCCCTAATGTCTGAAATGAGAAGTATAAGATTTAGCATTAC
>JABDEY010000055.1:0-12632 GCA_013286805.1 Bacteroidota bacterium
AGTTCTTCTGCAATCTTCAGGGTTTTTATATAACAGTCAAGTGCTCTTGGGTAGTCCAATTGATCTTTATAGACCGATCCAATGTTGCCGAGATCACTTGCAACTCCATATTTGTTTCCGAGTTCCTCATCTATCTTCAGCGTTTTAAAAAAATAGTCCATTCCTTTTGGAGTGTCTTTTTGAAGATAATAGACGGATCCGATATTGCTGAGGGCATTTGCCTGCAGGGGTTTGTCTTTGAGGTCCTCTGCCAGCTTTAAGCCTTTTAGTAAATATTCGAGTGCTTTGGGGTAATCAGCCTGTTCTTTATAAACAAGGCCAATGTTGCCAAGATGTGATGCAATTCCGAATTTATTTCCAAGTTCCTCGTCCATCTTCATCGCCTTAAAATAATACTCAAGAGCTCTGGGATAGTCAGATTGTTCTGCATAGACTATTCCAATGCTTCCAAGCGCGGTTGCAATACCCGCTTTGTTTCCCAGTGACTCATCAATTTTTAATCCTTTTGAATAATAGTCAATGGCATTCGGATAATCTGATTTGATATAGTAATAGGCCCCGATATGACCAAGTGCTTTGGCAATGCCTTTTTGCCAATCCAGTTTTTCTGCAAGTTTAAGGGATTGAATGCCTGTTATGATTGAGGTGTCGGGACTGATGTATTTTAATTCCCATCCCAGGGCATATAAATGCTTGACCTTATTTGTATCTTCTTTATCTGTTTTCAGAAGTGAAAGCAGGGAGTCTCTTTGGGAAGCTGGTTTTTGGGCCCATGCTGCAGGTAAAAGAAGAAAAAAACAAATGTATCCGATGGCCCGCATATGCAAATGTGATAATTTGTAATCGTATATACTAATTACTACATTTACAGGCATGAGCAAAAAGGAAAATGTGCACTATGAGCTGCAGCCGGATTCCGATATTGGAATGCTTCTTTGGCAGGCTTCCAATAAATGGCAGCGGGAGTTAAAGAAAGTATTGGATAAGCATAATCTGACTCATGTGCAGTATATTCTGCTGGCAGGAACACTACTGCTGAATAACATGAAAAAGGATACGACACAAATGTCTCTGGCTGTGTTTGCCGGTAGTGATAAAATGATGGCTTCCAAGGTGCTGAGGACCATGGAGAAAAAGAGGTTGATCAAACGCAGAGAAAGCCTCAGGGATTCGAGGGCCATGCAGATCGAAATTACCTCTTTCGGAAAGGTAACGTTGTCCAAGGCGGCAGATGAGGTGAAGAAATTTGATAAATTGTTTTTTATGCCGGTTGCTGAGAAACAAAAAGGATTTACCAAGCGTCTGAAGGGGTTGCTAACAAGTTAGCGATTTGCCCTACTCCAGCGTAGTATCAGTTACAAAAAAGTCGTCATTCGGTTCAAGGGTTATGAGGAAGTTTTTATTCCCGGAAACAAACCACTGAAAGCGACCCTGCTGAGTGAATTGTTTATCTAACTTAGCAAGTATTGCATTCAGCATGTTATATGGATAAATGATACGGTAACAATAGCAGTTGCCTGCTGAATCCAGAAAATAAATGGTTTTCTTTTCAGTGTTTTCAAAAGAGATATAAGATTTTCCATCACTGTTGGTGCCTTTCTGAAGACTGTCAGGGTTGATGCCCTTGCTTTTTTCAAGATAGGAAACTATGGCAACAGAGGACATGCCAACCAGGTTTTGGGATCTGGCCGGATGCAGCCAAAAAACAGTGACAAAAAGAAGAAACAAAACTTTTTTCATAGGTATAAATATACTGTTAGTTTTTTGTAGTTTTACAAGTAATACGCAAAAATAATGCCATGAACAATTCGATTGTCAATCAGCTGTTTAAATGTATGACTGGCTTTGCTGTTAGCATAGCGGTTGTTTCCTGCGGTCATTCCGATACGAAAGAGCCGGTTAGTGATAATGTGATGAAGGATTCCACTGCAGTTAAATCCGGAGATTCGGCGGTCTTTTATAATTTTCCTTCTGCGCTCCAGATTACCTCCTTGTTCAAAAAGTCGGGTTTAACATATGTGGATGGGATAACTAATCCACAGAAGGATCCGACAAAATATACCTCTATCTTCAGTAAATCGCTTAACCTTGGTATTTATGCCGCCGATCTGGCCTACTGCGTTTTGAACAAACAAAATCAGGAGTCCTTGAATTACATGAAGGTGTCTACTGACCTCGCAAGTTCACTTGGGATGAGCAGCATATTGGAAAGCGGAAATTTTGGGAAGCGTTTTGAGTTGAATATTGACAATGAAGACACGCTGCGTAATATTATTTCGGAGCTTCAAATGGAGGCGGATACGTATCTGCATGATAATGACCAGCAGTTTATTTCAACGATTGGTTTCTGTGGAGCATGGACGGAGGTAATGTATATTGGTACAAAGGTTTTTGAACAATCCAAAGGAAGGGAGCTAAACGACAAGATCTCGGAACAAATGGTTTTGTTATCTAGAATTATTGCTGTACTGAGATCAGAACAAAAAAAGGACCCCGCGATAGCTGAGTTATTGAAAGAAATGAATGGATTACTGGATGTATACAATGGATTTGATTCGGTTAAACGCAGCAAGGCTGAAAATAAGGAGGAGGAGTTGAATCTGACGGTAGGTCTGAGTGAACAGGAATTCGCTGCTCTGGTTAAGAAATTAGCTGACGTACATCAGTCCTTATTAAAGTAAAGAATAAGGACGCAAATGAGCGGAAGCAGGGAGTTAGTCCGGAGGTATAGAGGTTAAATCAAGCCGGCGAGCGGTTATATCTTTTTCAATTTGTAAATCAATTTATCTATCACTTTCATCTCCTTTGTAATGATAGAAGCATTGCCCACCATTCCATAACGGAATTTTAAGATTTTGCCGGTGTTGGTAACCAGGCCATTGTCCAGGTTTACCTTAATTAAGTATTGTTTGTTTACATCCACTTCTGATATATTTTCGATTTTTCCGGTTAAAACGCCATACTCTTCATACGGATAGCTTTTTAATTTTATGACTATTTTTTGCCCGTTTTCCAACTTACCCAGGTTATACTGGTCAATAAATATTTCTCCTATGTACCTGATGTCGGTCGGCATAATATAGAACAACTCCTTGTTCCTGTCATAAAGCTGATACTCCTCTACAGATGCTGAAAACATAACTTTCCCGGATTCAGGGGCTGTAAGAATATAGTTGTTTTTCCAGTTAGCGATTTCATTTTTTAAGAGGTTCAGAACTTTAATAAAATTTAATTTTTCCTGTTCGAGGTTGTCTGAAATATCAACTAATTGTTTGCTGGTGCTTATCTCGCTGCTGGTATTATTTATGATGGATGACTGCAACTGTTTGAGCTGCATTTTTTTGGCGATGAATTTGGATTGACAATTTTTCAAATCCAAAAGTGAAATTACTCCCTCAAAAAACAAGTTCAGGTTTGTCTTGTATTCGTCTTCGGCAATTTTAACATCCTGCTCAAATTCCCGTTCCTGATCTGAAAGGTTTTTATTCAGTTTTGAGAGAGCGCCGAGTTCATTCTTGATAATGTTCTGTTTACCCAGCATAATGCGGCCTTCCCAATAGGCTTTTAAGGTCTGATAGGAGATGAAAAAATTCTCAAAGGCTCCCTGGATTTCCCCAAAGCGATTGAACTGAATAAAATCTATTGTTTTGATGGCATCCCAATTATTGTTTAAAACCAATGAGTCCACAGTATATGTATGTTTTTCCAACAGCTTGATGTCCTCTATTTTCGCCCTGCTTTCCATAAAGGCCAGCTCTTCGTTTTTCTGAACAAATTGCCCGTCTTTCACAAATAGCTTTACAACCTTTCCATCTATTTTATTTACGATTGGCTTAGGGGTAATGGTGGTTTTGATGGTTATCTGGGACTGAATAGTATCCGGATATTTAATGATCCAGCACAGAGAGATCAGAATAACACAGGTTATGAATATAAAAGTTATACCCCAGCGTACCATAAACGGCGGGTTGGTGCCTATTATTTCCTGAATGCTTTCGCTGCGTATTTCGAGGTCGTCATTCATTTGTATAGTTGGTCGTTCATAGGTCCTGGTTTGTAATCAGGAACCTAATTCCAGCTGGTTTTTGACTAATCCGTAATAAATTCCTTTTAAAGCCACTAATTCTTTGTGGGTTCCCAATTCGGCCACTTCTCCTTTATCCAAAACAACGATCTGATCAGCATTCACTACTGTGCTTAGACGATGTGCGATTACTACAACCGTTTTATTGGCGGAAAATACAGCCAGATTATCTACAATTATTTTTTCATTCTTCGCATCAAGAGCACTTGTAGCTTCATCCATAAACAGAAACAATGGATTTTTGTAGATCGCACGGGCAATGAGTACACGTTGTTTTTGTCCCAGACTCAAAGGAATACCTTCATCACCGACTATGGTCTGGTAGTTTTTCGGAAGATTGCTTGTGATGAACTCATCTATGCAGGCCTGCTTTGCTGATGCTACTACCCGGTTAAAATCAAGTGCAACGCCTAATGCTATGTTATTGGTGATGGTGTCGGAAAATATTTTTCCTTCCTGCATGACCACACCAATGTTGGAACGCCAGACGCTGTAATAGATGGTGTTTACATTTTGTTCCCCAAACATGATTCTTCCGACTCCGGGTTCATAAAAACGAAGTAGTAATTTCATTAATGTGCTTTTCCCGCTGCCGCTTCCCCCAACTATGGCTGTGGTTTTCCCTGCCGGAATTTTTAAATTGATATTTTTTAACACGAGGCTGTTGGGGTCTCCTGTATAGGAGAAGGAAAGATTTTCCAATGTTACGTCTTCTATCTTTTCAATTTTATCGACAGTTTTGTTGTGAAAGGTCTCCTCCTGTTCCTGGTTATGCACTTCGAGAATACGTTCCAATCCCATTCTTGCGTCCTGGAGCATGGGAATAAAATCTATGATCTGGTCAATGGGTCCCCTTAGCTGCCCGACTATCATGTTTATGGCAAACATGGAACCTATTGTGAGATGCCCTTCGATGACTGCTTTGGCAGTGAGGTAGGTAATGAAAATGGTGGTGAGTTGGGTGAGTATCTTGGAGCCATTGTGCTGCCACTGCTGGATGGAAAGCGCATTGACATTTATTTTAAAAAATTTTCGCCTGGTTTTCTTCCCACTCCCAGCGTTTTTGTTTACTGCTGTTGCTTAGTTTTATTTCTTCCACGCCTTTCACGAGTTCAATCAGGCGGTTGTAATTTTTGCTGTAATATTCAAAATATTTAAAATCCAGCTTCTTTCTCTTCTTTAAAAACAAAGTAACCCAGATGATGCTGCCAATACTTCCGGCTGCGAACACAAGAAATATGAGTGGATCGAAAACGATTAGTACTCCGCAGAACAGAATAATGTTAATGATGGCAAAAATGGTGGAGAGGGAAGCGACTGTCAGTAAATTTTCCACCCGCTTGTGGTCTTCTATTCTGCGCAGGATATCACCAATTAAGTGCGAGTCGAAAAACTGTATTTTGAGGCTCAGTATTTTTTTCAGAAAATCGGATATAAGCGAAACATTGATACGGGTACCTATATGCAATAAAATCCAGTTGCGGATAATTTCTACAAATGTGCCTCCCAAAAACAGAACCAGCTGACCAATCAGAATCAGGTTAATGAACCCTATGTCGAGGCTGTTGATCCCTTTGTCCACAATGGCCTGCGTGAGGAAGGGCATAAACAAAAGAATGATGCTTCCAACAAGCATTCCGAAGAAGAGCTGTACAAAATGGGGAATGTAGCCTCTTAAATAATCCCAAAGAAATTTACCGGGAGGAATGTTTTTTTCTTCAATCCCATCTGCTTCACGTTCAAAAAACTCTGTTCCGGGCTCTACAAACAGGGCGAAACCAGTATCTGTTCCATTTGCCCATCCTTCCAGGAATTCCTGTTTGGTATAGGAAACCAGTCCCATGGCAGGATCGGAAATATAAACACGGCCGCGCCTTATGTTATAAAGAACAATAAAGTGGTTGTCTTTCCAATGGATGATGCAGGGAAAGGGCTTGCTGTCAACAAGGCCTTCAAAATTTATTTTTACTCCGGTAGTACGTAGTCCGATGGATTCTGCAGCATCACTTATACCTAAGAGGGTAACGCCGATTTTTGTAATAAAGCATTTTTCGCGCAGGTAGGTAACCGTAAAATTCCGACCGTAGTGCTTGGATATGATTTTCAGGCAGGACGGACCGCAATCCATCGCGCCCAATTGACGATAGGTTGGAAATGTTTTAAGGCCGAACATTCTGGGATGGCATATGGGATAAATTTACTAAAAGCAGCGTTCATCGCGGAGAAATAAAGCAGCGTTCGTCGCTGACAGGGCAAACAGCCTATTGGCTGTTTGAGCCGGTTCCTGTGCCGGCCTTGAAGGCTCTCCTCTCTGCTACTTTATTTCACGTTGTATGAGTGAAAAAGGCCCCCAAAAGCCTTAATTACGCAGGTCTAATGGGGAGTAATACAAAAGACCAGAATTAACACTTCTGGTCTTTTTTTATGCGTTTTTGAGCAAATTTAGCCCTTTTCACCTGGAACTGTATAGTTCTATTTAAGACCTTTTAACAGTTCTTCCAACGAAACGTCCATGGCTTCAGCCATCTTAATCAGTGAATACAAGGTTGGATTAATATCGCCATTTTCATAGCGATTTATGTGATGTCTTTCCATCTCACAACGATGGGCGAGCTCAGCGGCTTTAATGCCTTTTTCCAGGCGAAGCTTTCTGAAATGCTTGCCGAACTTCAGTAAAATCAGTTCCTTTTCCCTATTTATTTTCCTGTTTTTCATTGTAATGCCCATAAGGCATCACAATGAAGGGTAATTGTTCGTAACTTTTGCAACCTTTTATGGTTGCATACTTAAAACTCAATTAAATTTATCGCAAAACTTAAAACCTATTAAAATGGATAAAACATTAAAAATTGCAATAATAGCCGTAGCGGCTTTATATATGCAGGGCTGCGGATTGAGTGTCAGCAGTGATAGTTCATGCAAAAGCAGCCTTTGTAAGGGTTACTGGAGAGATTTTGGTGGTTGGGGACAGCACGTAAAATTAACTTTCAATAACAATGGGACTTTTAATTACAATAAAGTTTCAATGAGCAATAATCCCGCTGACACCCCAGGTGGGCTCCCATTAGGCAGCTATGATGGAGTATGGAGCCTGGGGGTAGCGAAAGAGGAAAGTAATTTTAAACTTGAAGACGGAGATGCCAGTTCTAGCAGCGTTATGACAAGGCATATCAATATGACCTTCAATCAAAATACTTCAAAGGGCAAATCATTTGATGTCCAATTGACGATAAGCCCGAAAACAAAATATGTGGTACTATATGGCCTGCCAGATTCGGACCAAATTGCTCAGTATTCGGGAGAAAATCCTGTGACGGAATAATTGTGGATTATAAGTCTATTAATGTTGTTTAAGCACAAATGAATATGAAAAATAAAAATCTACTATTATGGTATCTATGGGATTTCAGGGTCATAGTTGGAATCCTGATTTTGTTAACAGCAATTTTTGGTTCCAGCAACGGGGAATATTTCAGGAGTGCATGGGATAATTCTTTGCAGTACAAAAGACCTATTGATGGCGAAATGAAGGCCTATATGTATTCAGCAGCCGCCTGTGCCCTGTTCTTTGGAATTCGAGGCAAGTATAGAAAATTAAAGCAATCAGGGGAGCAGTGAAGAAAGTAAAAGATGATTTTGGAATTCCAGCAGGTGGAAAAATATTATATGCTGAAACAAAAAATGGCTATACACTCTTATCCTATGGTCATGTGAAGGCGATAGGGCTTGCAACCTATTCCAAAAGAATCCAGCCTGATAATTCAGTTAAAACTCAAATCCGAATACAATTCCACTACGGAGAGCCGAACACATTCGACCTTTTTCTATTCGAAGATGACCGCCTTTCCTTCAATTCAATTTCGCTACATACGCCAGCTTGCATTGCTGACAGGTATCAAGAGCTCATTAATGGTGGAGTAATCGCATCAGAGCAATTTATTGCCCAAATTTCGGAGTTTTATACCAAGGTTACTTTGGCGTATTAGGGCAATTCCTTTATCAAGATGCAAATCCAAGCATTTCTATTTAGGAAGTCAATTAAATTAAAACAAGATGAAACCTGTGCGGTTTCCTTTCTTGCCATTTCCCTGAAACAAAACCTGGCTTGCAGGATTGAATCTGGCAAAGGATTATCAGCATTGATTCGAATCGAACTATCTTCTGTTTTTGGGAAGGGCCAATTCCTGGACGTTCTGCTGGACAAAAGCGGCATCACAGATTTTCAAATGTTAAATGGCGATTATTTTTCTTCGTATTCTGCTTTGCGATTGTCTGGGGATGCTGAAATAAGCATATATCTTACTGTTGGACAGGTGGATTAGGCGAAATACACATATCCCTCCCCTTTAATTAGGTATTTATACCCAGAAATTTAATATAATCGCCATCTGAATGAGTTAATATTGTTGTATGTTAGCACCATGCACAATTAAGCCGTTAAATTTTTGAAAACAGAAAATTGAGAACAGAATTCATATTAACAAAAGTTCGACCAATTAAAAAGCTATTTATAATCGAGCCTTACGATTACGAATCATTTGCCAAATTGTTTACAGAAATTCAAGATGAAATAGACATCATTCAAAATTTAATTTTTGTAAATGATGACGACTTATGGTCACAGCCAAACAAGGATTTTATTAAGAGAAGTGACCCAGATGTTATTCTTAATTTATCCAAAATTGATGACGAAAAATTGTCCCTCCACTTTGGAATTTTTTCAGTCAAACCAATTACGGAACATTTTAAAATCGGACGATTTGGAACGCATTTACATAGCTTTACAAAGCGCCCAGTTCACTTCGAAAAATTTGGTCCACACAAGGACGATATTAGCAGTATCGATGTCTTGTCTGCCTTAAAATTAGAAAACACATCAGAATCCTTAATGGCCTGTATCAACTATGGATTATTTCAAAAAGAGACAAAAAATCTTTTAAAACAATCAATTTTTAGGATGTTAAATGTTGAGCGTTTAACCAAAACCGAGGACCTTATAGGCTCTATTTTCGCTCACGATAAGAAATTTATTCAGTTAACAAATACCATTGGTAGTTATTCAGGTTCTGGGCACGGGTCAAGTATATTTGAAATAGATTACAGTAAAGAAGGGTTCTTTAACAGAAAGAAAAAACATTTCTTTATTTCTGATAAGAACGATTTTAAGACAATAGCCTTCTTTTGGAATATGCGTTCATATTATTCTTATGATAAAATTGCCTGGATTCCAACTGAGCTTTTACAAGATATTGCATCACAAGTTGACGTAGAAACCGTTTTTGTTTGTTTCAATAACGACATTGAGAAAAAAATTCGAGGGCATTTTCCGTCTGCGACAGTAATTCAGCCGACAAGACTTTCTTTTAGGGGGAGAAATGAAAGGTGGTCGTTTTTTGAGCATACACAAACAATCAGTATTGTACATAATGAAGCAATAATTCAGCACCCAGCTGAAAAAAGTTTTTCAGATATGGGTCTCGGAGGCGCATTCGTTTTAGAAATCAGAGGATTAAACGAGTTCAGTTACCCGAAAAGGAGAAACATTGGAAATCTTTTCTTTCCAAAACATTACGAACGGGAAATGTTCGTAGAAAGATTTCAGAGGATAAGCGAACTCGGCCTCTCCAAATACATATTGGAAGTTTCACCATTTAAAACAGAGGACATATCAGAACAGATTATTCTACCGACATTCAAAGAAGTCATCAACCATCTTCTTGAAGACATAGGATATACTATTAAGGCGACTGAAAAGAGCTCTATTTTAGAGCAAACGGTAAATTTACTTGGTGGTGTAGGTGAACTTGGTATCATTTCAATTAAACCTATTTTTGATTCGCTGGTGAATTTAACACCCAAAGTGCGAACTGAAAGAATTCTTCAGAAATTACTTGCTGGAGCTGGTAGCAAGATTGAATCCGATGATATTTTAGACATAATAGCAGAGATTAGGGATAAAGGAGCTATCAATTTTCCTGCAGTTACACTGACAATTGAAGAGATTGTTGCAAAAACAGGAATAGTTGGAAACGAGAAGAAAAAACTATTCCCCGATTTACAAAAACTGTATGACCAAAGGATTCTCTTAAGAGGAAAATACTTTGTTTGTCCATTTTGCAATAGCAACTTATGGATTCAAATTGATGAAATCAATAGAATTAATCATTGTGTTGAATGTAGTAACACAGTAAACCTGCCAGTTTATCTGCATGATAAGCAGGGTAGTGATTATTTCAGGTTAAACCAGTTAATCGTAAGGGCCGTAGACCAGGGACAGCTTTCCACTCTTTTGCTGTTGAATTTATTTTTTCAACAAGAATATCTAGCTTTTGGTTATCAGTCAAACTTTGAGGTTTACAAGGCCAGCAAGTCGATTACGGACATTGATTTGTTTATTCGAATTGGGAAAAGAATAGGCATAGCTGAATGCAAATCAACGAGTGGATTTAAGAAAGAACAACAAGTTGATGAGCTTATTGGGATTGCATCAGACCTACAATGTGATTTTATTGCTTTTTCAAGTTTAATTGATTCCACAAGTCAGGAATTAAAGGACCTTGTTGAAATCTTGACAAAAAAATCCCTTGACATTCCAGCATTCATTTTTACCAACGAGGTTCTATTTAAGCCGAAACCTGGTTTGATTCAAAAACACTTTGAGTTAATTCATTCCGAAAATTTTCGAGTTGGCCCCATTGTGATTAAATAATAAATTCGTACCATGCAAATATGCACTCACATTATTCATTATTGCCCTCATAATCTCGACTCCGATAGTAACATCTGGTCAATACTTCTCCCCATTACAACAGCAATACTATCAGCTGGCTTAACTTATTATATAGCCTTTTTTAATGACAGAAAAAACAAAGAAAAACATTTGGATGACCAACTGGATAATATTATAAAAACGGGGATACAATATCCGTATCTTGAGGCAGAAGATTTTACAAGTAATTGGGACAAGGAAAAGTTAAAGACTGGAAATGAAATTGAGAAATATCAGCGCTATGATTTATATAGCATTTTGGTTTTTAATTACATGGAGCGTTTGTCAGAATATTATAGCTTTGATGATAATGAGATAATGAAACACGTAAATATCCAAGAATGGATTAAGATGCATCAAAAAATCTGGGATAATCAGCATAGTAATTCACCTGGATATAAGCCTCAATTTAAAAATTTAGTAACTCGGTTTCTAAAATAAAAAAATGGAAAGAAGAAGTCTCATAATTTATTGCGACAACACCCCTCCAAGTAAAGAACTTAACGGCCCTTCCATTGACAACTCTAATTATAGGACCTTTTTAACTAGTAATTTAGGAGGGAAGTGGGTTGATGAAGAAATTAAGTCAATGAATAATCCATCCATCAAAGAAGTTCAGGATGCTGTTGCTTCCCATTTTAACGGAGCTGGCTATACATTTACCATTTTTACTGGGCATGGAGGAATTAACCCCAGGCAGAATGATTTGCAATATTTGCAATTAAAAGATGGTAATCTTTCCATTCTTGAATTGAAAAATAGTGCTGAACGTCAAACTATTGTTATAGATGCGTGTAGAACGCACTTGACAGTTGAGTCGGTAAAATCATTTGCACTGACTGAATCCATTTATAAAATGGGTGCAAAATCTACACGAGAGATGTTTGATAAAGAAATCGAAAGATGCGAAAAGGGTTTAACTATATTATATGCGGCAAGTAAGGAGGAAGCTGCTCGTGATAGCAAATCTGGAGGGGCCTACCTGGTCTCATTAATTTCAGCCGCTTTACTTTGGGAAAAAAGAAATAAGGAGGCCTTGACCCTGCCATTATATGAAGCACACGATTTAGCTAAAGATTTTTTGTCAAAACATTTTCCCACAGAGCAACATCCGCAAATTGAACCTGACAAAAGAAATAACTACTTTCCTTTTGCTGTTAAATATATGACAATAAATTTATGAATGTACTGGTGCATGTCCGTAAGTTTGAAGTTTGTAATCAAAAATGATGTCATTTATGGACTTAAGCCTTTCGATAAAACTCAGTTGATGTGAGTTTAAACAACTTCTGATTGCCTTTGAGGTTTTTATTTTTAATGAAATATTATTCTTTCTATTTTTTTCAGTTTTCATACGACCTTTTTTTATAAATAGGTAAAAAAATAAAAATCACGATATTTATAATATTAAATCAAAGCAATAATCTTCATCGTGGAAAAAACGTTTAATTATTCATTTAATATTGTGTTCAAAAGGTGTAAAGATGCATTAAACGAACTCGATATGAATATTGATAATTCAAGCCTCAATGAGCGATATATATCAGCCTCTACGAATGGCTCTATATTGTCATGGGGCGAAGAAATTGATATTAAATTTGAAAAAATTTCATTAAATAGAACGAAGATTCTTGTTCAATCCCAAGCAAGTGCTCAATTATTCAGTTGGGGCAAAAATTCTGGAAATGAAAGAGCTATCATTGAAACTCTTGATGAGAAGTTGAAAAAACAGATGTTACTATCGGAGTCGAGATTATGAGGGCAATAATGAATAATGTG
>JABDEY010000055.1:12642-15270 GCA_013286805.1 Bacteroidota bacterium
GAAGTTGAAAAACAGATGAAACTTTATATAAATAGTTGTCATAATTGTACTAGCAGAATCCCTTTAAGTATTACTGCCGCCAATAGGCAGCAGCTTAGATACTCTTACGGAAATGCTTTTAGTGTCCAATGCCCAGTTTGCCATACTACCAGGTCATACACACCAAACTCTGTTTGGGCTGAAACAAATTCAAATGCGGCAGTCGGGGTTGGTACTATTGGAGGACTAATAGGTCTTCTGGGAGGGCCACTGGGGGCGGTATTAGGAGCGGCAATCGGTGGGGCAATTGGAAATACAAATGATACCGCTGATAGAAATAGTGTTGCTCACTTCAATGCCAGCCACTAATGAAAAAAATCAGAGGTAGAACTATAAATTTAGTTAATAAAATAAAAAAATGGAGGTGGGATAGAATTACTTACCTCCTATTGGGGATTATCCTCGTTATATTGATTATTGAAGTGGATACCATTCTCAATTATTTTTTCAACAAAGTCAAATATATAATTGAAATACCAAGGCTTTTTTATGTTATTAACGGCATTGCACTGTTTATTTCCATATTCCATCTTACAATTGCTCCTAAAAATGCGATGGTAAAGGAGCATTTGTTATATAAAAGATTGGGGCCAATTTTTGCCACTCCATTTAGCTGTCTTACCTATGGCACATTTATTTATTGCGGTTTACTTATCATTTACATTGTATGCTATGATAAGCAAACACTGATGAAGTATGACAAACTGGATAAAATAACGGCAATTTTTACAATGACTTCCATAATGATATATGCGATATACGGCATTGGGCTAATTGTTCAAGAAATTTGTAACCCAAAGGAAGAAAAACCTGGGAAGATTGTTTCAAATGAACCTGGAGTGACGAATGAATCTGAAGAAGAAAACAAATAATTCTTTACGTTTCGTTAGCGAATTTAACAAATGACCTTGCTGGTAATCCAAGTTCCTTACGAATGTTGTTGGTGATGAGCAGTCTGAGTTCGTCCAGCTTTTTATTAGCCTTATTTACATCTTTCAATGTAAAAAGAAAATGACCAAATTCCTCAAATAATTTATATTCATCGTCATTACCAAATTGTTCCATACTCCTACGCAACTTAAATAACCGAGGGGCGAATTCTGGATTTGCCAAATTATCATTTTTGGAAAGGTCGACCATAAAATCAAAAAACTCTTTAGCTTCAGTAAGCATATTTAATCTGTAATCAAGAAGTTTTTTGAACTTTTCCTGCTCTCGCCCTTTTTCCTGGTTTTTATACCAAATCGCAATGGTAATAACAATTGTTACCCATGGAGCAAGTGTTCCGATAACAGTTAAACTCTGATTTGCCGAACAACAACCTATTAATGCCATGTTTTAAGAGAAGGTCTTGCTTTTATAACAAATCATCCTCTTCAGCCTTTTGAATTGAAGTCATAATTACATCTCCTATTTCAAAGAGCCCAACCTCATCAATCAATCGGAAATAAAATTGCACCAGGGTCTGCCTGTAATTTCAAGTGCATTCGATGCTGCAGAGCTCCATCTTCAGTACAATACTGGATAGCCTCATTTAATGGATACCCAGTTTTATGGCAAACTACATATACATCGTCAATTGTGTATTTTCCCTTTATCTCAATTAGTAGTGGATTGCCTTCTAATTTTTTGTAATTATAAAACGCACTAAAGTTTTTATCAAAATCATCAGTCCCATCGTGCATGATATGGGCTTGTAGAAATCCTTGTTCTTGAACAAATTTTTCACGCAAAGCAACAAACTGAGGCACATTTTCCTTTAACCACCCCATAGTTATTGGGTATAATTTAACCTCGAGTTCTAAAAAACCGCTAAATCTTTTATATGAAGTGTTCCAAGTTTGCTGGTCCATTACACACTATCGTATCACTACATTAGTATCCATTTCAACAATCATATTTTCCATTTTCTTTTTTGCTTTCTCTGCAATTTTTGTCATTTCGCTAGGGGAAACGATTCTCTTGGGAAGATTTATATCTGAATGCCATTCATTATGCGCTGACCTTATATGACCAGAAACTTTTTCTCTGGCTTCGGGAATACTCATAATAGAACGAAAAATTAACATTCCTCCGAAAGCGGTCTTAAATTTTTCTTTCCCCCGTTCGAAATCTTGTTCCACAATAACAGGTCCGTACTCTTCAGTAGACAAAAAGAATACATAGTTTTTAGTCATAGGGTTAAATAAAACGGTAACCTCGTTAGATACAACTTCGCTGTATCCATTCGGATTCACACCATTGTTAAAAGAAACTAAATCGGGTTCCATAGTGATTTGTGGTTTAAAAGCAGTTTAAAGGTACGAATTCATGACTCATAAAACAAGTTTAACAAGCGGTCTAAATAACTAAACGTAATTTGTAATAAATATTCGGTAAAAAGTAATTCATAAAAATTAAACGATTATTGCTATAAATCATTTTATTCAATTTTTAAAAGTTCAGCAGTGTGAACCTTTAATTCTTCAGCAATATGCCATAACATAGTAATAGTACAACTCACCTCTCCTCGTTCAACCCTGCCAATCTGATTATGCCAGGTTCCAAGCCTCTTGGCCAGTTGTTCTTGAGTAATTTTCCTTTCTTTCC
>JABDEY010000056.1:0-1240 GCA_013286805.1 Bacteroidota bacterium
TTTTTCTCCAGATCCGGTGAATACCAAACGACAAAAGTGAGTTGAGAAAATCATAACGGACGGCAATGTTATTAAACATAGCAGTCACCTGCTCTTTCTTTGTTAAAGGAGTATCATAAGGGGTTACCATACTTATTTTGCGATGCCGGTAGCAAGGGCTTCTTGGAGCAGTTGTTTTTTGTTTACGGGCACAACACCAACAGACTCACAAACAAGCCCACCCGCCAGATTGGATAAGGTTGCAGTCAGTATAGGGGAGAGACCCAGTGCCAGACACAAAGCGGCAATACAGACAACGGTATCCCCTGCTCCCGAAACATCCGCAATTTTGCGGACATGCGCAGGAATGACCACTTGTTTTTCTTCATTATTGATATAGATGCCATGCTCGGCAAGCGTAATCATCAGCGTACCAATTTTTTGCTCCTCCCTGAATTCATTGCTTACTTTGTGAAGCTGTTTAATCTTCAGGTGGTTAAATTCGTAATTCAATCCTTCCTTCAGTTCTTTTAAATTAGGTTTAAACAAATCCACTCCCTTGTAAAACATAAAGTTCTTTCTCTTGGGATCCACAATTGTGGGAATACGTTTCTGTCTCGCAATTTTAGTAACCTGATGGATCAGCTTTTGTGTTATCAGGCCCTTATCATAATCTTCGAAAATAATTACATCAATCTGATCATGTTTAATCAGCGTAGAGATGCGTAAAAGTAATTGCGTAGTTTCCTGTTTGGAAATATCCATTTCAACTTCCTCATCCACCCGTATCATCTGATGGTTATTACCGATCACACGGGTTTTAGTGGTAGTAATCCGGGACCGGCTTTTTAAAATGCCCTTTTGAGAGAGTTTCTGCAGGCGCAGTAAATCCAGAAATAAATCACCTTCCGTGTCGGCTCCAATCACGGAACAAAGAACGGGCTCGGCACCCATGGCCTGTATATTCAGGGCAACATTGGCAGCTCCGCCCAGCCGTGATTCTTTTTTCTTAATGGCAACCACCGGAACAGGCGCCTCCGGAGAAATACGGCTGACTCCACCGAAGAGATAAGAATCGATCATCACATCACCTATGATCAGTACTTTTATTTTGCAAAATGCATCGAAAATATTCCGGAGTCCCTGTTTGGATAATTTTTTTCCATACACGCCGGGTTTCGTTTTTTTCTTCATCTTAAATTGGCTAAAGCATTTTTCATTCGTAAGAGCGCTTCCCTCAATTTATCTTCAGAAGTGGCAT
>JABDEY010000056.1:1250-15261 GCA_013286805.1 Bacteroidota bacterium
GCATAGGAAAAGCGAATGTAATGGTCATTTCCGAAGGCTTCACCCGGAACCAATGCCACATGTGCCTTATCGAGCAAATAAGCGCAAAGGTCAGTTCCATTTTTAACAGTCGTTTGCCCGTCCGATTTTCCAAAGTAAAAACGCACATCCGGAAAAACATAAAAAGCACCCTGAGGTGTATTGGCTTTTAATCCCGGAATTTGTTTCATCAGTTCCAGCACCAGATCCCGGCGTTTCTTAAACTGATCCCGCATAGGAATAATAGTAGCAGGATCCATCAGCATGGCAGCATGTGCAGCTTTTTGTGCAATCGAACAGGTTGCCGAAGTAATCTGCCCCTGCATTTTGTCACAGGCTTTTGCAATCCAGAGAGGAGCCCCAATAAACCCAACTCTCCAGCCGGTCATGGAAAAGCCCTTCGAAACGCCATTCACTGTAATAACCCGGTCTTTAATCGCATGGAATTGTCCAATGGACTCATGTGCACCAATAAAATTGATGTGTTCATAAATTTCGTCCGCAACTACATAGAGGTTTGGGAATTGAGCCACTACTTCCGAAAGCGCCTTCAGTTCGGATTTGCTGTAGATACTCCCGGTTGGGTTACAAGGTGAACTAAAAACCATCAACCTTGTTTTGGCAGTGACAGCAGATTTAAGCTGCGCTGCAGAAATTTTAAAATCCTGATCGATGCCGGCCTCTATAATAACAGGAATCCCCTCTGCAAGCTTGATAAGTTCAATATAGCTAACCCAGTAAGGACTGGGAACAACCACTTCATCACCCGGGTTGATCATGCTCAGGATAATATTTGCCAGACTCTGCTTGGCACCGGTAGAAACAACAATTTGTTCAGCAGTAAAATCAAGGCCATTATCACGTTTGAATTTTTGGGCAATTGCCTCCCGTAATTCCAGGTAACCTGAAACAGCCGTATAATAACTGAAATCAGCATCAATGGCATTTTTTGCTGCATCTTTGACAGCCTGCGGAGTATGAAAATCCGGCTCGCCCAGACTTAAGCTGACGATATCAATGCCCTGCGCCTTTAGTTCACGGCTCCTGCGGGCCATGGCAAGTGTTTGTGATTCAGAAAGTCTGTTTATCCTGTCCGCTAATCTATTCATATGCTACCCCCGCTTTATACGTGTTTTATATGGTCTAAAGGTTGCAAAACTACTTAAGTTTTTTTAAAAGTGCCATGTAAAACCCATCGAAACCTTCACTCGGCCAGTGACGTTTTTCCTTAACCAGTTCAAATTCATTTTTGTGTTTGCTCAGAAACAGCTCAATTTGTTTTTCATCTTCACTGGGCAAAAGACTACAGGTAGAATAAACCATACATCCTCCGGGTTTCAGCAGCGGGCTGTAACTTTCCAGTACTTGCACCTGTTTCACCTTAACCGATTCGATAAACGCAGGGTTCAGTTTCCATTTGGCGTCCGGATTCCGTTTAAGGACCCCCAGACCGGAGCAGGGAACATCCAGTAAAAGACGGTCCGCAGTACCATACAGCCGTTTAATCGTTTTGCTGGAGTCAATGCACTTGGGTTCAATATTACTGGCACCAGCCCTGCGGGCACGTTTCTTAAGTTCATCCAGTTTCCATTGCTCCAGATCCATGGCGATAATTTTACCCTTGTTCTTCAACAAAGCAGCGAGGTGCAGGGTTTTGCCACCTGCCCCGGCACAGGCATCTATCACACGCATCCCCGGCTCCACATCCAGAAAAGCTGCCACATCCTGAGATGCCGCATCCTGCAATTCAAAAAAACCGTCTTTAAATAACTGGAAGCGGAACACATTCTGGCGTTTATCCAGCACAAGTGCATCCGGAGCCCAATCCACAATGTGAGTTTCTATATTCTGCTGGAGGAGTAGTTTTTTTAACTCAGTCCGGCTTGTTTTCAGTGAATTGGCGCGCATGACGACATGTGCCTGTTCATTCAGTGCCTGCATTTCCTGTTCCCATTTATCCGGCAGTTCAGCCCTGCCCATCTCATCCATCCAGTCCGGGATCGATTCGCGCACCTTAAAAACCTGTTGCAGACGTTCATAATTTTTTCGGATCCGGCCGGGCTCCACATCCTTCAACTCCTGCCAGTCAGGGGGCTCAATCGCACTTATTATGCACCAGGTTCCGAACACTTTCCAGATATTTTCCTCAGTAATTTCCCGTATATCAGTAATTCCCCGTATACCTGCACATTCCGAAATAAGTCTCCACCAGCGAATAATCTCATACGAAGTCTCAGCCACAAAACGTCTGTCACGCGCACCCCAGCGGGGATCCTGTTTCAAAACACTTTCAATCACTTTGTCAGCATATCGCTTCTCGGCAAAAACATGCCAAAGTACTTGTATTACCGCATTCGTCGTATTTCTGTAAAATCGCATAGCTTTCCAAAAGTAAGTATATCACAGGTATAAAATTCAATTAAACTAAGTATCTTTTGTTAATTTTGTTTGAATGAACTTTCCGTCCCGGTTAATTGAGCACGCAGTAAATGAGTTTGCGAAACTTCCAGGGGTTGGCCGCAAGACCGCACTGCGTTTTGTGCTGCATCTGCTCAAGCAGGATGAAACAGAAGTTGCCGGCTTCAGTGATGCAATCGTAAAATTGAAAAGAGACCTGAGGTATTGTAAAAATTGCCACAATATTTCCGATTCAGGGCTTTGTAACATTTGCAGCAGTTCTAAACGCGACCATTCAATGGTATGTGTGGTGGAAGATATAAGGGATGTAATGGCGATTGAGAATACACAGCAGTACAACGGCATTTATCACATTCTGGGAGGCATCATCTCACCGATGGATGGAATCGGTCCCAATGAGCTGAACATTGAAACACTGGTAGATAAGGTGAGGCAGAATGAAATAAAGGAAGTGATCATGGCGTTAAGTACAACCATGGAAGGGGACACCACCAATTATTACATTTATAAAAAACTAAGTGCCCATGCGGTTACCATTTCCACAATTGCAAGGGGAATATCAATCGGAGATGAACTCGAATTTGCAGATGAGGTAACGCTGGGCCGTTCAATTATCAACCGCACACTCTACGAGAAAAATCTGATAAAATGAAATAGCCATGTTTGCTATTTGCAAACAGCAAATGAAATAAATAAACTGAAATGGCGTATTCCATATGACCTTTAAAAGCAAACAAGAAGAATACAGATGAAATTATCAGTCGTAATTGTAAACTACAATGTCGAATTTTTTCTGGAGCAGTGTATTCATTCCGTCCGCAAAGCATTAAAAGGTATTACTTCTGAAATTATTGTAGTGGACAATAATTCAGTAGATGGTTCGGTACCCCTGCTGAAAGTAAAATTTCCGGAAGTCCAGCTGATAGAAAACAAAGAGAACAAAGGCTTTTCCTTTGCAAACAACCAGGCCATACGTCGTTCAACAGGAGCGTACATTTTACTCCTGAATCCGGATACGGTAGTGGAAGAAGATACTTTTAAAAAGATACTTCAGTTTATGGATGCGCATGCAGATGCAGGAGGCCTTGGAGTAAAAATGCTGGATGGGAAAGGTAATTTTTTACCCGAATCAAAACGGGGCCTGCCCACGCCTTCCGTCGCATTTTATAAAATATTCGGACTTTCCCGATTGTTCCCCAAATCAAAGCTGTTTGGAAGGTATCACCTTGGTTTTCTCGACAAAGACACAATTCATACCGTGGATGTTCTTGCGGGGGCATTTATGTTTTTAAGGCGAACAACTCTGGATAAAACCGGATTGCTGGATGAAACCTTTTTTATGTACGGCGAAGACATAGACATCTCTTATCGTATTACCCAGGCCGGCTACAGGAATTATTATTTTCCTGAAACACGCATTATTCATTACAAAGGAGAGAGTACAAAAAAAAGCAGTGTGAATTACGTATTCGTATTCTACAATGCCATGATCATCTTTGCCAAAAAGCATTTCTCCCATAAGCACGCCAGGCTGTTTTCTTTTTTTATTCACATAGCCATCTACCTCCGCGCGGCAATGGCACTTACCCGGCGCTTCATCGAGCGGCTGGCGCTGCCCTTGCTGGATACAACGGTGGTCTTAACCGGCTTGTTCCTGATTAAGGATTATTATGAAAAAAATATCCGGTTTCATGCTGTAACAGGATCTTATCCTGCAGAAATAGTGTACATCGCCTTCTCCAGTTATTTAATCATCTGGCTGATTTCCATCTACATGAACGGAGGTTACGATAAACCCGTCCGGATTGCCAAACTGACCAGAGGAATACTGATAGGAACAGCAGCCATATTGATTGTTTATTCACTTCTGCCTGAGACCTACCGGTTTTCACGCGCTTTGATTTTATTTGGAACAGCCTGGGCGCTTGTGGCCACTACGGGGTTGAGATTCATTTTGCACTTGTTGGGCATCAAGAGCTATCGCCTGAATGCGAATGAGAACAAACGCATTGTAATTGTCGGTCAGATGGCAGAGTGTGAGCGGGTACACCAGTTACTTAAACAGACTGCCATTAAAGCCTCTTTTGTCGGCTACATCAACTCAGACAGCTCCGAAGAAAGCAATCAGCACAATATTGGGAATATCAGTCAGTTGCACGACTATGCAGAGATCTATGCCATCGATGAAATCATTTTTTGCGCAAAAGATATACCGGCACAACTCATCATAAGTCAGATGCTGCAAATGGGAAATGCACAGGTAGATTATAAAATCGCCCCGCCCGAAAGTCTTTCAGTAATAGGCAGTAATTCCATTGACACCTCCGGTGACCTGTATACCATTGATGTAAATTCTATTACCAAACCCGAAAACCGAAGGATAAAAAGAATGTTTGACTTGTCCTCAAGCCTGGTACTGCTTGGCTTATTTCCAATGGTGATGCCCTTTATGCATAAGCCAATACGGTTCATTGGAAATGCCTTACTCGTGCTGTCAGGTAAAAAATCATGGATTTCGTATATTAACAGTGAAACGCTGCCCTCCACAAAAAGAGGCATATTGACACCATCTGAAATTCTGGGAAAGGGTCTTAATATGGAAACAGCAGCTCGAATTGATATGCTATATGCAAAGGATTATAAACTCAGCAATGATTTCAGAATTTTCTTCAAAGGCTTCCGTAAACTTGGCAGTTAGATGTATGCTGAATCTTGCATATATTAATATATTCGCGTATTTTCGTAGGTTAAAAAAATCAGCTTAATACCCGTATAAATTGAATTATGGCAGAGGTTGAATTAATAATGCCCAAAATGGGTGAAAGTGTAGCAGAAGCCACGATCATAAAGTGGCTGAAAAACGAAGGGGACAAAATTTCCATAGATGAAGCTGTACTTGAAATTGCAACAGATAAGGTGGACTCTGAGATTCCATCTTCCATAGAAGGCATTTTATCAAAAAAGCTGTATGCAGAAGGGGCGGTTGTACAAGTAGGTAAAGCGGTCGCACTGATTTCAACAGAAGTTACGGTTTCAGCTAAATCAGCAGCTAATGTTTCAGTTCCGTCCTCCGCTGTTAGTGCTTCTGTCCGTGTTTCAGGCAAACCTGAATCCGTAGAAAACGTCAGCCACCAGTCGGCTCCAACAGTGGTTGAGCGGATTTCCGCCTCCGGTAAATTTTATTCCCCCCTGGTCAGAAGTATTGCTCAAAAAGAAGGAGTCACACAGAGAGAACTGGAAACAATTTCAGGAACCGGAAATGGGGGAAGGGTTACTAAAAATGACCTGCTGGCTTATCTCCCGTCAAGAAAGACTTTACCGGGCATTCAGCCGAATGGTCATGCCAGTAGCCAGCCCAATACTCATGTGAACAGTCAGTCAAATGGTCATACGAACAGCCAGCCGAACAATCCATTACCTGATAATCCGAACAGCCCGTCAAACCGTCCGGTCAGAGAGCCATTTGCATCCCAGCCGGGTACCATTCAAAAGCCTGCTGTTTCGGTCGGCGGAAATGACGAAATTCTGGAGATGGACCGCATGCGTAAATTAATCGCCGAGCACATGGTGATGAGTAAACATGTATCTCCCCATGTCACCTCATTTGTTGAAGCAGATGTGACCAACCTTGTTAAATGGAGGGAAAAAGCAAAAACTGTTTTTGAAAAAAGGGATAAAGAGAAACTAACATTTACACCCCTGTTTATCGAAGCCGTAGTTAAAGCCATAAAGGATTTTCCAATGATTAATGTTTCCGTTGACGGAACAAAAATCATTATCCGTAAAAATATTAACATAGGTATGGCAGCAGCTTTGCCCGGAGGGAACCTGATCGTTCCGGTCATTAAATATGCTGATCAGTTAAATCTGCTGGGATTAACCAGAATAATAAACGATTTGACCAATCGGGCGCGGTTGAATAAACTTCTTCCGGATGAAGTACAGGGAGGCACTTATACCATTTCAAACGTGGGAACATTTGGAAATGTAATGGGGACCCCCATCATCAATCAGCCCCAGGCAGCTATTCTGGCCGTAGGAGCTATTCGGAAAAAACCGGCAGTCATTGAATCTCCGGAGGGCGATTCAATTGGAATACGGCACATGATGTATCTGTCACATTCCTATGACCATCGGGTAATAGATGGAGCCCTTGGGGGAAGTTTTGTACGCAGAGTTGCAGATTACCTGGAACAATTTGATATCAACAGAGCCTTCTAAGGGTATGTTTATAAAATGAAATCAAGCAAACACATCCTTCTCTTTGTACTGTTTTTGTCTTTTTTTAATTGTATTGCGCAAAAGACAGGTACGCCAGATGCCCGGAAATTATTTGATCAGGCAGAAAAAGAGTACGGCGCTGAACGATATGACATAGCGCTTCCCCTTTATATGAATTTGGATTTAATACTTCTCGACAACGCCAATATAGCTTACAAAATTGGTATTTGCTATCTGCATTCCAAGTCAGACAAAATAAAATCAATTCCGTATCTGGAACGCGCCATAAAAAATGTTTCAGTAAAGGCCAATGACACGGATTTTAAGGAGAAGAGTGCCCCCATAGATGCGTATTATCAGTTAGGGCATGCTTATCATTTAAATTATCAGCTGGATAACGCGGTCATGAATTTCAAAACCTTCAGATCTTTTCTGGACACGACAGAAAAGGCAATAGCCGACGTAAAGCATCAGATCGAAATGTGTGCGAATGCAAAGGAACTGATGCAAAGCCCTGTAAGCATAAAAATTGAGAACCTGGGGCCCAACGTCAATTCTCCTTACGATGATTATTCAGCGGTAGTGCCGGCAGATGAATCGACCATTTTTTTTACTTCCAGAAGGCCTGGCACGACCGGCGGAGGCATTGATCCGGCGGACGGAAAACCCTTTGAAGACATTTACTTTTGTGCAAAAAAAGACTCCGCCTGGTTGCCTGCTGTAAATATCGGACCTCCGATTAACACGAATGGCAATGAAGCATCCATCGGAATATCAGTAGATGGTCAGCAGATGCTTATTTACAAAGACGATAAGGGAGATGGAAATATTTATACCAGTACCTTGCAGGGCGGAGCATGGACAGCCCCGGTAAAGCTGAATGATAATGTTAATACAGGCGGTTGGGAGCCAAGTGCAAGTATTTCAGCAGATGGCATGTATCTTTATTTCTCCAGCAATCGCCCCGGCGGATATGGAGGAAGGGACATTTACATGAGTAAACAACTGCCCAACAGACAATGGAGCAAGGCCATAAATCTTGGGCCAAACGTGAATACACCCTATGATGAAGATTGTCCGTTTATTCATCCGGACGGCACTACATTATTTTTTAGTTCCAACGGGCATAAAAGCATGGGGGGATTTGATATTTTTTTCAGCACACGCTCAGATGACACATCCAGCTGGTCCGAACCTTTGAATTTAGGGTACCCGGTAAATTCAACCGACGACGATGTTTTTTATACACCCACTGCAGACAATAAGAGGGCCTATTACTCTTCCATCAGGTCAGGCGGATTAGGAGGAAAGGACATTTACATGGTAACTTTTCCTGAACAGAAGCAGGCCCAGCTGACAGTTTATAAAGGGAAAATAAACAGCACGGAAGGAGGGATCATACCGAATGTTGAAATTACAGTGATAGACAATATTACAGGAACGCTGGTAGGCAGTTACTTTCCAAATTCAAAAACAGGGAATTACCTGTTCATTCTTCCACCCGGGGGAAATTATAATATCACTTATCAGGCCGAAGGATACCTGCTTCAGTCAGAAAACATGATCGTTCCAAAAGATTCCGTTTACAGCCTTATTAACTCCTCCATTCAGCTAAAGACCATCACGGTAGGGCAGAGGGTAACGTTAAAAAATATTTTCTTTGATAAATCCAAATCAACCTTACGCCCCATGTCCATTGCTGAACTGGATAAATTCAGCCAGATGCTGGAAGACAAGCCAAAATTAGTTGTGGAAATTTCCGGACATACTGACTCCAAAGGAAAACCAGAGTTTGACTTGAAATTATCGAGGCAAAGGGCTCAGGCAGTAGCAGATTACCTGGTAAAAAAGGGAATAGATCGCCGGCGTATGAGAGTTGTAGGTTATGGAGACACAAAACCCATTGCCAGAAATAAAATGCCGGATGGAACAGATGATCCGGAGGGTATGCAGCTTAACAGAAGAGTGGAATACAGGATATTGAGCACAGAGGGAGAGCTGGAACCTTTAGAAAAGAAGAAAGGGAAATAGATACTTTAGAAATAGCTACATTTGCCCGAAGAAAGCAAGATTTTAAGTAATTAAGAACCTGAGTAATAAATAATGAATCTGAAAAACATACCGACCCGCAATAGGTTTTCGAAAAACCGAAGACCGCATTCGCCGGATTTATGCGCATCCTGTTTCAATTTTTTAACTGTGCTTATGAATCCGCCAGGAGCGGATTTAACTGATACTAATCAGCTTTACATTCGTAAACCTGGCAAATTTCAGTATACGATATTAGGACTACTGTTATTGATTTCTTCCGGCCTTATGGTTGGACAAAGCAGAGCCTACCGCGACTTCTTTACGCAGGGAAACTTTCTTCTGCTGGAAAAGAATTATCCTATGGCCCTGAAGAGTTTTTTAGATGCGTACGCAATAGATTCCACCAATGCGAATATCAATTACAAAGTAGGCTTATGTTATCTGAATTCAGCATCCGAAAAGCAAAAGGCCATTCCGTTTCTCGCAAAAGCCGTTCTGAATGCCAGCAAGAAATACGTCGACTTTGAGCCCACCGAAAAGAAAGCTCCTTTGATTGCTTATTACAATCTTGGAGAAGCTTACCGCATATCTGCCAGCTTCACAGAAGCAAACGCAAACTTTAGTAAATACAAAGACATTGCCAAACCCAAGGAAGCAGACATGAAGGAAATCGAACACCAGATTAATTCCTCCATTGTAGCAGCGGAAATGGTCAAAACACCCGTAAATGTTACCATAGAGAATGTGGGAGACAGTATAAATTCCGAGTATCCCGATTATAACGCTGTCGTGTCCGCAGATGAATCAAAAATGATATTCACCTCCAGACGTCTGGGCTCCACCGGTGGAGAGAAGACCATTGATGACCAGTATTACGAGGATATTTATGAAAGCTACCGCAAGAAAGACGGAACCTGGTCAACTGCAAGAAATATAGGCCCACCCATCAACACCAATGGCAATGAAGCATCTGTTAGTTTATCCGTCGATGGACAGGAATTGTTTGTGTCTAAGGAAAGCAATGGAGGAGATATTTATTATACCAACCTCGAAGGCGATAAATGGACACCTCTTGCTCCTCTGGGTTCTGATATCAACACAAAGTATGCAGAAACACATGCAACTCTTTCTTCCGATGGAAACACTATTTATTTTGTCAGTGATCGTCCCGGAGGTTACGGAGGGCGTGACATTTATCGCTGTGTAAAATTGCCAAATGGCCAATGGAGCCTGGCCCTGAACCTGGGCCCGACAATAAACACCCCTTATGATGAAGACACTCCATTCATACATCCGGATGGGGTAACCCTTTATTTCAGTTCCAATGGCCATCAAACCATGGGAGGAGCCGATATATTCAAGACGACCAGAAATACGGAGAACAATGCCTGGTCAGAGCCAGCCAATCTTGGATATCCAATCAACACAGCAGACGATGACCTGTTCTATGTCCCCACCACAGATGGTATACATGCTTATTATGCATCCTCCAAGCCAGGAGGAAAAGGGAATAAAGATATTTACAGGATTACCCTTGAATCAGCCGTTTCAGAACCCATCACACTCGTAAAAGGGTATTTGACATTCGATGGAACGAAAAACATCCCTAAAAATGTACTGATCAAAGCCTTCGATGCCCAAACACTGGAAAAAGTGCAGGAAGCCACACCCAACTTAAAAACAGGAAAATATGTATTAACCCTCAATCCAGGGCCGGCGGGTAAAATATACAATGTAACATACGAATCAGAAGGATTTCAACCAATATCAGAAACGTTAAAAGTAGAACCGGGATCCACCTATCAGGAAGTAGAAAGAGAAGTAGGTCTGAAATCCATTAATTTTGAAAGCAAAACACCCGGCACCATTGCCTATAGCGGCAACATAACCAATAAAGACGGAACCCCTTTACCAGGAGCAGTCATCAACATAAAGGACAACAACACCGGAAAATTAGTAGACACCTATTATTCAAACGCAACCGATGGAACCTATTACTTTGTACTTCACAGAGGAGAAAATTATAACATCACATTCGAAGCAGGAGGTTATTTGTTTCAGTCAGAAAACATCAACGTGCCGAAAGGAGATATTTATTCCCAGGTAACTAATGTAATCGTACTGGATTCGAACCACAGAACCAGAAAAGATTCAGCCGCCGCCGCAGAAAGTATGAAGAAATTGGCAGCAACAAAAAGCGAAATCAGCAAGAATATTGTACTCGAACCCATCAAGGATAAAGCCATAACCACCCTAAAGAATATATTCTTTGCAACCGGAAAGTCAGACCTAAGCAGTCAATCCAAGGCAACCCACAACCGTGCAGGTGAGATTACCTACGTTTGGAATTATGGAAACACCTACACGATAACCGTTGCCACTTATACCAACTATGTTAATTCTAAATCTGTCGACCGCTGTCAGCTAACTATTTATTTCGGGGATGGGGACAGTTGTACAGCAGGACGTACGAATGGTATTACCACAGGGGCAGGGGCGTATTGCTCTCCATATGGACAGGGAGATATTATTCCCACTGCATACGATATGAAAGTGAATTATTATTCCTGCCAGCATACGTATCCGGGTCCTGGCAATTATTGGATAAGTATGGCAGACCCAGACCGCAATTTAGGCATTGACAATATCCCGAATTCTGTAAATGTTGTATTCGATATACACACGCTACTGGTTATCAACGCGTTTTTGGGAAATGTTCATGTAAACTCTCCTGTGCTTCTTAATCCCCCCATCGACAATGGCTGCCTGTATAAATGCTTTTACCATAATCCGTTGGCCTTTGACGCTGACGGAGATAGCCTGTCCTTCAAACTTGGCAGCCCTCTTCAATCCGGAAGCGTTCCTATTCCGGGCTATTCCCTCCCTCCAATAACAGCAGGAGGGAGTATTTCTCTGAATGCATATACAGGAGATTTTAGCTGGTGCACTCCTCCGTACCCCGCCAATCCATACGCCAGCAATAGCGGGTTAGCAGCGCCAGGAGTTCCCATAAGTGAATACAATGTTGTCATAATCGTAGAGGCCTGGAGATCTGGTTGGTTAGTAGCTGAAGTAGAACGGGATATGCAAATCAATATTTATTCCTGTGACGATAGCCCGCCTGCCTTCCTTCCTCTGAATGATACCTGTGTGGTAGCTGGTGACTCTCTTGCTTTTAAGGTTACTGCCAGTGATCCTGCAACAAGCCATAGTGTCACGCTAAGTGCAGTAGGAGGGCCTCTCACACCCTTTTATGTAAGCCCTGCCGCTACTTTTGCAACAGCCGGACCTCAGCCAAACACCGTTTCATCCATTTTTAAATGGCATACAGGATGCGGCAATGTACGGAAGCAGCCGTATCTCGTTTCATTTAAAGCAACCAATAGCGACTCTCTGGATCCAAATTTTATTTCACTGGCCAACTTCCGGACAATAACCATTACCGTGGTTGCACCTGCCCCGAAAAACGTAAGTGCCACACCCTCCGGATCAAGTATAACTGTTGTGTGGAAAGGCGACACCTGTATCAATAACTTTTATTCTTACCTGATTTACCGGAAAGATTCCTGTGCCAGCTGGCTTCACAGTCCATGCCAGACAGGAGTTCCGCCTTCATCTGGCTATACCTATATAGGGTCCTCCGATTCAACATCATTTGTCGATAATAACAATGGGCAAGGGCTGATTCACGGGGTGGATTATTCTTATATCGTTGTAGCCGAATATGATGATGGTGCAGAAAGTTATTCCTCCATCCAGGCTTGTACCAGACTAAACAGGGATGTTCCCATAATTACGAATGTAGACGTAATAACTACTGATCCTGTATCCGGGCAAATCAATATAAAGTGGATACCTCCCATGGCTGATCCATCTGATTTTGACTCCACAAAATTTGTCGGCCCCTTTCAATATGTTCTGCTTCATGACAGTGGATTTGCCACTGCATTTTTACCCGTTGCAACTTTCTCTTCCCCGTTTTTTGCAAGCCTTGCCCAGATTACATCTTACCTCGATACAGGATTGAATACTACTGCTCACCCATATAATTACAGGTTAGACTTCTATGCAGGAGGAGGAAAAACTAAAATCGGCTCAACTGACAATGCATCTTCCGTTTACCTGTCCGTTACTCCTCCCCTTGCTGGCTATCAATTAAATTTATCCTGGCAGGAACAAGTACCCTGGATCAATTCACTGTATACTATCTACAAGAGAAATGCTGCCAGCGGTAATTATGTTTTCCTCGGACAAACTTCTGCAAATACATATACAGATTCCGGCCTTGTGAACAATCAATCGTATTGTTACAAAGTAGAAAGCATTGGCGCTTATTCCGACCTCAGTCTCCCACACCCTCTTTTGAACCATTCTGAAATAAAATGCGCAAGCCCCACAGACAAGCAAGCACCCTGTGCTCCGGAGCTAACAGTTACAGGAAACTGCTTTGCCCTTACCGACTCCATGTCATGGACAGATCCTGACCATATGCAATGCCGATCCAGAGATGTAATAGAGTATAAAATATATTTCACCCAGGTTGAAGGACAACCTTATCATTTAATTTATGATACGCGCAACCTATTTGGACTATATGCCGCAGGGGATACTACTTTTATACGTGACAGCATAGCTTCAATAGCTGGCTGCTATGTAGTAACCGCAATAGATTCCTCCGGCAATGAAAGCGTTTACAGTAATAGGGTCTGTATAGACAACTGCCCGGTTTATGAATTACCGAATGTCTTTTCTCCAAACGGGGATGGCATCAACGATTATTTTCAGGCATTTCCACATCGGTTTATCAAAAGTATTAATCTGGAAATATTTGACAGATGGGGTTTACTGATGTACCAGGCGACCGATCCTGATTTTAAATGGGATGGAAAAAATACGACCAGCGGAAAACAATGTCCGGATGGAACTTATTATTACATCTGTGTAGTGAACGAAATTCACTATGAAGGAATTATCCCCAGTGAATTAAAGGGTTTCCTGCAGATTACGTCCAACAAGGGAGACCAGTTAGTACGGTAACAAAGCGGATTCTTTTTTTGTGCCCAGGACTGGATTCGAACCAGCACGTTTTCACGCCACCCCCTCAAAGTGGTGCGTCTACCAATTTCGCCACCTGGGCCGGATAAATAAAGAACGTTATTGCTTATTTTACTTCTATTACTTTCAATTCTACTCTTCTGTTCTGGCGCATACCTTCTTTGTCTGGCTTCCCGTCGGGAAGGGTATTGCTTGCGATAGGATTCGATGATCCGTATCCTTTTGGTATGAGTCTGTTTGCGGCTATTCCTTTTTTGGTTAATACGGT
>JABDEY010000057.1 GCA_013286805.1 Bacteroidota bacterium
GCCGGTTAATATTCAGGTTTTGTTTTTCTACGTTCAGGTTATAAAGAGCACCAATGTTCCATTTGAGATTTATACCTGCAATTCCATAAAAACGAAACGTCTGGTCAATAAAATTATAACCGGGCCGCCCATAATTTCCATCACCTGTTACAGTTAGTATCGGCAAAGCGGCTTTGTTGGTTAACAGGTGTTTTTCATCCAGCAATGCTTTCTGGGCCTCAAATCCTCTCAATTCAGGCCGTTCATTTTCAGCTCCTTTCGCAAGATTGCCTCCTAGTGGCAGATTCGCTAATTCGTTGTTGTCAGTAACCGGTATGTTAATCAATAGTGTCATGTTTTGATTCAGCGCTACTAAGTTCTCTTTGGCTTCAATCATGTTTTGATCTGTTTTCATCTCTTCCGCCTGAAGTTCATCGAGGTTGCTTTGCAAGGCCAGTCCATTATTCAGGGAAGCGGAAAGCTGGGTTTCTTTATTGCTGATGTCATTCTTATAGATGGTTAGTGCCTGTAAATTGGCACGGCCGAGCAAAATGTTACTATAGAGCTGATTGACCCGGTCCAGTAGTTTGTATATTTCCACCTCATTTTTCTGATGCTCGTTCTCCGCATTTAAACGCTCTACTCTTTTTTGTTCCTTCACCAGTCCCGCATCATAGATCGTCTGTTCCAGGCTAAGTGTAGCTGCGTAATTATCCTTGGGGAAGACCGGAAATACATTGGCAAAGGCGCCAAGGCCCGGTAAATCAAAGCTGGTTACTTCAGACTGATAGGTGGCATCCGCGTGGAAAGATAATTTTGGAAGCCGGTTATGAGTCAGGCCCTTCTGATCATTTTGTTCCATTTGGTCAATGAGCCCATTTTGTTTGAGCAGCGGGTAATTTATCCTGGCCAGCTTTACGCAGGAATCCAGGGTAAGCGTATTTTTCTGCGCGCGTAAGGTATTTGTAAGAATTACCAGGAGAATCACTAAGCGGTTTATGTACATATGCTTTTAATTTTAGCTGTTGCTTTACGACAGCAATGTTCTTTCAATAAATTGTTTTACGGATTGTTTGATTTTAGCCGGACTATACTCTTCCCAATTCTTATGGTTTGCTTTTAATACATGTTTAAATATCGGTGCGGCGAGGAATGGATATGAACACAGGGAATGCAGGTTAATAAGGAATAAAGCAGTATCCATTTTTCGGATAGTTCCCAATTCGATCTCTTTTTCCAAAACCTGAATGATGCTTATTCCTTTATCCTTTTTCAGGACATCTACCCTGTCTCTGAATAATTCCGGATTAATACTGACTTCCTTTATGATGAACACCGGCATCTGGGGGTATTCTTCCAAAAAAGAAAATACGTTGTCAACATAGTTATTGAGTCTTTGCCTGATGGGTAAAGAAGAATCCAAAAAAGCGTCCATTTGTTGCAAGTACTTATGTAACGCCCCTGAGAAAACAGTATCAAATAATTTCTCTTTACTTCTGAAATAATAGTGGAGCAGGGCTTTGTTAATCCCGGCAGTATCAGCAATATCATGCATCCGGCTTCCATAGAGGCCATACTTCATAAATACCTCCTTGGCGGCATTGAGTATCTTTTCCTCCGTGGTGTCTTTTGACTTCGCCATTTTGCAGGAAGGTTTCATCCTTCTGGTTTAATATTCTGGTTTAACTGTTTGGTTAAATCAAAAGTATAAAATAAAATCCAGATTGTGGAAAACTAACTGATAAAGACTGTAACCTTTTTGTTCCTGAATACGTTCAACCATACGGTTAAACGCTATTGAATCAAGGAATGGAAATAGATAACGGAGGAAAAACGGCTTTCGACCTGCTTTCAGATGGTTTCAGGGGGGATCCTCCGATTTTTCGCACCTTGAAGTTAGGTGAAACCAAAATCCCGCTCAACCGGGATGAATGCAGAATACTGGAAGAGGCAATTCATAATAAGGATTATTACGAAATAAAGAGTCTGATGTCAAAATTGAATAAGCCTATCAGGTAAATGATTGAGCAAGTAAAGCTATTGAATAAGCACCTCGATAGGCGTCAATTTATTGAATGTCTGGTGGTTATGTAGTAATCGCCCTTTGCTTTAAGATTTTTTGCCCCCATCCCATGAACCTTTAGTGTCTGCATTGTTTCTGTCGGGTATATAGCAATGTATTTATTTTTTTTAATTGACACTTTCAGGGGCATATTGAAGTCTTTTACACAATTCGTCCATCGGTAGGAGAGTGTACTATTTTTAATCTGATATTCGAGTACAGGAACCATTACTGTGTGCAGGTATTGTTCAAACACTTTTGAAAAATCTATTTTTGCTTCCCTGCTGATAAATTCCTCCACTTGTTTCGCCGTTACCGTCTGGTGGTAAAATGTTTTATTTAATCCCCTTAATATAGTTCTGAATGTTTCATCCTCATTGATAATCTGACGAATGGTCTGCAGCATGTTTCCGGCTTTGTCATACATGTCTCCGCTGCCTTCCTGATTTACCCCATAGGTTCCCGTCACAGGAATATCATTCCTGATCAATGCGCGGGTTCCATAGCAATACGCATCCCCGGCATCCTTGCCATAATAATATTCTGTAAACAAGGTTTCGGAATAATTGGTAAACCCTTCGTGTATCCACATATCCGCAATATCCCGGGCAGTTATGTTATTGCCAAACCACTCGTGTCCGCTTTCATGCACAATAATAAAATCCCATTTCAGGCCCCATCCCGAGCCGGACAGATCCTTCCCTCTGTATCCGTTTTTGTACCCGTTGCCATAGGCGATGTCACTTTGATGCTCCATGCCCAAATAGGGTGCATCCACCAATTTGTATCCGTCCTCGTAAAAGGGGTAAGGGCCAAACCAATATTCAAAGGCCTTCAGCATACGCCCTACATCCTTAAACTGTGTTTTGGCCTTTTCGAGGTTTTCCGGCAGTACCCAGTAATCCAGATCGAGGTCGCCTTTTTCACCTTTGTATACATCCTGAAAATGCGCGTATTTTCCAATGTAGGGGATCAGGCAATAGTTGCTTACAGGAGAAGTAACCAGCCAGTCGTAGGTTGCGGTTCCATCTTTGTTATCCGTTTTTCCTTTGAATCGCCCATTGCCGACTGCAGTCAATGTATCCGGGCAGGTAATGTGCATTTCTGCGCTGTCTGCTTTATCGTACTGATGGTCTTTGCAGGGAAACCAGACACTGGCTCCAAGGCCCTGACAGGCAATGCTCACCCAGGGGTTTTTAGCTGCATCTTTTGCCCATACCAGTCCTCCGTCCCAGGGCGGTTTTTTGGCGACCACAGGCCTGCCGTGAAAGTAAATAGTAATCGTGTTTACTGTTTGAGGTTTCTGTTCCGGCAAACGGTTCAGAAAAAAAGCATTGCCATCCCTTGTAAAAACAGCTCCAGGGCAACTGTCGATCTGCATAGGTTCCTGCAAGTCAATCTGCATCTGTTCACCTTTCTTAAGGACCCTGTACTGTATAGTATTGTACCCGCTGATGGTCTGGTCTGTGATATTAAATTTGATATGCAGGTCGTATTTTAATACATCCCACCAATCTCTTCCCGGGCCAATGCTGCCACGCAATGTGTCGGCATGGGTAAAGGAATGGGTTTTTGAAAGGGGCTGAGCAAACAGTACGCCTTTTAGTATGAAAAACATAAAGAAGATTACTGCTAACCGATAACCCATTTTACCGGTTACTGACATCATAACTTGATTCCTATCACCAGCAAATCATCCACCTGCTCGTAGCCTGTCATCCAGTTGTTAATATTATCATTAATCAGGTATTGTTGATTGTAAACGGGTTCATCTTTAATGGAGAATATGAATTTTTTAAAATTAGCAGTCATGTATTTTTTCCCTTTAGGCCCACCAAACTGATCCGGATAACCGTCACTGGTCATATACAGACCATCGCCTTTATTCAATGTGATCTTATGCAGCTGGTAGCGGAAATCATGTGGTGTCTGACTTGCCACACCTGCCTTGGTAGGTTTTATTTCTTCCAGCTCGCTGCTATCCTTACGCACAATCCACAAGGGGCGATTGGCACCTGTGAATTCCACTTGCCGGGTTTGCGTGTTCACGCGGATCAGGCAGATTTCCATGCCATCCTTTGCTGTATTTTCGTCTTCCCCTTGTTTTAAAGCGCTCTTTATTGCATTGTTTGCATAATGAAGTACCTCAGAAGGGTCAGTGGAGATTCCTGCTGCTTCGTTTAGTTTATCCGAGCAGATCATACTCATGAAACCACCGGGAACCCCATGACCCGTACAATCAGCCACACCAATTAAAAACTCCTGATCACTGATTTTGTGGTACCAGTAAAAATCCCCGGAAACAATGTCCTTTGGCTGGAAAAATACAAAGGTGTTTGCCCATTCTTTTGTTATTTCTTTCACAGAGGGAAGGATCGCATCCTGTATCCTCTTTGCATAATTGATACTATCCGTAATTTCCTGATTCTTATGTTCAATTTCTTCTTTCTGATGGGCAATTGTTTTGGTCCGTTCCGTGATGATTTTCTCCAGACGGATATTTTGTTCCATGAGTCGCTTCGTATTTAATTTTACGATCAGCCAGATCAGTGTTGCCGTCATCAATACATAGAGCAGGTAAGCCCAGATTGTTCTGAACCAGGGTGGAAGTATTCTGAATGCAACACTTACTTCTTTGCCCTCCTGACCAACAACGTTGCGGGATTTCAGGTGAAGTACGTAATGTCCTTCGTGCAGGTTGTTATACGTAATAACGGGAACCTTATTCCAGGCACCATAATTTTCCTCTTTCCCCTCAAGGTAAAAGGCATATTTTATTTCACTCCCGTCATAATAGTCAGATGCAGACGGCTTTGCATAAACTTCGTTGTCACTGAAGGGTAGTTTGATTTCCGCACGATTGTTACTTTGCGCCAGATTTTCAATAATCAGAGAACCTGCAGAATTGGTTTTTGCTTCCTTTGCAAAGGACAAGGTGGAAATAAACGTATAGAATGAGTTTTGCTTTGGAGTCTGGCTCATGTCAAAACAATAAAGTCCTTTGTTGGTAGAAATATAAACGAGGTTTCCATCCTGGAGAAAGTCGGAGGCTATTGCACCCCTGATCCGGTTCAGCATCTGGTTATTTGCACCCGTGCCTGAATTTCCAAAGTGCACTGAAAGCAACGCATTATCACGGTTTTTATTCATATCCTGGTTCTGGGTGATATCCTGATTGATGACCATGCCGTTCAGCCAGATGTCGTTATTGATCTGTTTGGCAATTGTCACTGAAGTGAGCAAAAGAGCCTGTGAAAGGGAATCAAGGGTTTTAATTTTAACGCAGGAAGCGGTGGCAGAACCAGGCTCAATTTTATAAAAACCCTGCGCGGTTCCCACCAGCAGTTCGCCGAAATAATTAAATACATAATTTTCAATCAGAGAAGGGAGGCCTTCCGCCATTGTCAGGCGTTTTACCTGATAATTATTTTTCACGTCCAGCAAGTAAACCCCGTTGCTGGATGTCCCAAAGCATAGGAGGCCATTGTTGTTTCTGGCAGCAGAGCGCACATCCCCCCATGCATTAAAATTTTTTAATTCAAGAAGTTTATTGCCACTTATTCTGGCAATGGTCAACCCTTTATCAGTGCCCAGATACAGCAGGGTGGAGTCTATCGGGTCGGGAAATATTTTATAAACGGTGGATTCGAACAACAGCCTGGTTTTACCTTCTGACAAACTATATAAGCCGTTAGATGTCCCTACCAGCAATTTGTTCTTCCTGACAAGAAGGTTGAAGGTCTGATCCCCGATTTCGGTTTCCATAAATTTATTCCTGGCAGCATCCAGTACCTGCAAACCTTTGTCTGTAGCGATATATAATTTTTTTTCAAATTTTATGGATGATTGTATCGTCCCTTTTATTCCGTTACTCTTGGTCCAGCGGGTAACAGGGGTGTTGCATTCCAGGAAGGAAATACCAAGTGCAAGAGAAAGCCACAGGTTTTCATTGTTGTCTACAAAAATATGTTTCACCCCATTGTCCTGCAATCCGTCTTTTTCTGAAACGGACTTAATTGTTTTGAAATTTTTGTCTACGAGCAGAACCCCACCCTTCAGGCTGCCAAGCGCATACATATTATCATTCACCTTTGCCCCGCAATAGAGTTCGTTTTTTGACATCCATTCGTCCAAAGGGGATTTCAATTTGGAAAAGATAGATTTACGGGGGTGTTCCGCATCAAAGAGCAACAAATACATCCCGTCGTTCCGTGTTCCCACGTAGTACATGTTTTTTTTGAAGGGAAGGATGAAATCAACCCGCTGATTGGCGAACAGCTCAGAGTCTTCCACCTTTTTGAGTTCGCCATTGGTAAAAACTTTAAAGCCAACTTGTTTCTCCCTTATAAAAAGGGTATTTCCTACTTTAAAAAATGTATGAAAAGCTTCTGTCTGCGGAGAGAAAGACTTGATTTTACCATCCTTATACCAGAATAATTTGTCATTCGAGCCGAAAAACACCTCATCATTGATGCAATGTATTGCCCAAACGTATCCAAATTCCCGGTCTTTCAGCGGGAGATCCTTTGCAAGCGACCGATATTCAATCTCCCCTTTGGGCGAGAATTCGAGGTATCCAAATTCGTTTTCCCCTCCTACAAATATTTTATTCTTACCATCAATGGCCAAAGAAACACAGCGGCTCTCATTCCGGATGGGAATAAGACTCCAATTGCCTGCATTTAGCAAAACACCTGAATTGTTGGCAATAAAAATCCGTCCTAATTCATCCTGAACGCTGCACCAGTTCTGATCTGCATCACGGTAATCAGAGGGAGAAAAGTTACTTATATAGTAGTTCCCGGTTTGAGAGAAGGTTGGAAAACTGATGAAAACACTGAAAAAAAGGGATAGAAGGAGCTTATTTATTCGCATGTGTCAAATAAAAGTAGTAAAAATATATTGAAGACCGCCTCACAATCCGGATGTACTTGTTCCTGCTTATTCTTAGAAATATGAGATTTAAATTGCTAATATTGCCCACAAATGCTAATATTGCACTCCTTTTTAAGGAAAATTCCTTGGTAGCTCAGCTGGTTAGAGCACATGACTGTTAATCATGGGGTCACTGGTTCGAGCCCAGTCCGAGGAGCCAGTCTGGCAAAGGCTTTCAGAGCATCATACCTCTGGAAGCCTTTTTTAATGGCACTTCTGGAACGAAACCACCTTATATTATAATAAAGACGAAGCCTCCGACAAATGAATGTGGAAGGCTCCTGAAATATCGGTCGACTATTTCGGTCGACTTTGGTATTAAAGTTCGGACAAAACAACCCCTGTAAAAACGTGAGGTTTCTCTTCGCAGGTCGGCGTTAGAACAAATTAGGCTTGTAATTATGATTATCCTACAATTTTTTGAAATGTACAGGCATGTATTTGGAAAAACCAATCTAAAATGACCAAATAGCTTGGAAAGGAAAAATGTTATCTGACCAATATTACACTTCCCATTTTTGAGACACTGCTCCCGTCATAAAGTGTCCCTTTCACATAAAAAGTGTAAGCTCCCGAATTACATAGCTGATTTTTGAATTTGCCATCCCAGCCGTATGCCAGGTTCTCCGACTCAAAAACTTTCTCACCCCATCTGTCAAACACCAGAAAGCTGAATGACTGAATACATTTTCCCCGAACATATAAAACATCGTTCTGTCCATCACTGTTTGGAGAGAAGGCTGATGGCACAAATACATCCCCACACCCCACGTCAATTTCTGTACAGGCCTTTCCTGAACAGTTATTGCTGTCAATTACCGTCACGCAGTAGTTGGTGTTTACATCAGGAGAAGCAAGTGGATTGAAACAGGAAACACAGCTTAATCCTGTTGTAGGAGTCCAGGCATAGCTTAACATTCCGCTCGTTGTGGTTAATTGAGTGGTTTTCCCTTCCATTATTGCTCCGCCTCCTGAAATGATGACCACGGGATTTGGGTTTACCGTCATAAAAAGCAATGTGTCAGAGCCACATCCATTTTTGTAAACTGTTACTGAATAGGTGGTATCTACTTTTGGGCTCACAGTAATCGTTTGGGTAAATGCACCTGTATTCCATATATACATTTGACCACCAAAGGCAGATAAGACTGTACTTTGGTTTAAACAAATGGACTTTACACCTGTAATAGATGGCATTGGCAAGGGATTGACATTTACTGTTGTTGTCGTAGAATCTGCTCCAACGCATCCCTTGGTTGAAATTGTCACGGAATAGGTGGTGGTATCAGAAGGCGAAACAGTAATTGATGCACTTGTATCCCCTGTATTCCACAGGTAATTCGACCCGCCTGAAACAGTCAGTTTACAACTCTCTCCAAAACAAATCGTATTCAATCCGCTTATTTTTCCTACAGGTAGAGGATTTACAGTCACGGTTTGAGAACTCGTTGCAGTGCATCCATTAGCGTTTGTAACTATTACGGAATAGGTGGTTGGTGAAGCAGGCTGGACAGTAATTATTCGAGTGGTATCTCCTATATTCCATTTGTAAAAAATCCCTCCTGAAGCGGAAAGACTGGTGCTTTGTCCCGCACATATTGTTGAGATGCCTGAAATAGTTGCATTAGGAACAGCCCCGCTTAAAATGTGAACAGTGGTCGTGTCAAAACAACCATTTTTATCAGTAACAGTTATTGTGTAAGTTCCTCCTCCTAAGCCAGTGACATTTTGGCTACTCTGTCCAGTGTTCCAGGAATAAATGTACCCTGGTGTTCCGCCAGATGCACTTGCCGTTGCACTTCCTATAGCACTTCCTCCACAGGAGCTTAAATTTGTCGTTGTTATAGTTATTGAAGTTGGCTCAGAAATGTGTACAACAGAAGTTGAGCTATTTCCAGTTGCATCCGTTACAGTTACTGTATAATTGCCTGCACATAATCCAATTGCAGTTTGTCCATTTTGTCCGCTACTCCAATTATAGGAATAATTAACGCATCCTGAAGGTAAAGCAGTAGCAGTTCCAGAACATTGAGCGTTACATAATGGAGCAGTAGAAGTTGCAGACACAGTAAAACTGCCAGAGTTTTTAGTTTTATATTTTGCAACAAATATGTTTTCAGGAAGAGAACCTCCTCCTTTCGGCATACCAAGCATTAAAGTATCAGCACCTACAACAAATAAACTATCCAAAAAGTCGGCACCTATGTAGGCATTTCCATTTCTATCAACTGCAACACTGTTGTAATCATCTCCACCACTGGCTAATGCTGTAGCACAAATAGCATTACCATTTGAACTATATTTAGCAATAAACATTGGGTCACAATACTTACATAAGCCAGCAGGAGGTGAAAGTGAAATGCTGTCAAAGCTGACTTTTGAATTGAATCCTCCTGACACAAAAACACTTCCTAAATAATCTGTGGCTACACCATACCCCTCCATGCTATATTGATTTCCAGAATTATTTAATGCGCCAATACTTTTTGCCCAAAGAACAGTTCCAGATGGGTTATATTTAACTAGGAACATGTCCGAACCGCCACTTACTGTAGTAAATGTAAATGAGCCAAACTGAATTGTAGTGGAAGTAAAATATCCTGTTAAATAAACGTTATTACAAAGGTCAGTAGTCATACTGTATGCTTCATCAAATGCATTACCTCCTGCTCTTTGTGCCCAAATCAGGTTCCCTGCAGAATCATATTTGACAAGATAAATATCTGCACCTCCTGCGTTACCCAATCCATTTAAGCCAAAAGCAATACTGGAACGAAAACTTCCTGTGATGTATGCATTCCCCAGAGCGTCTGTAGCTACAGAATATGCCAGATAGTAGCCAGAGCCACCTCCAGTTTGACCCCATGATACATTACCAAGTGAGTCATACTTAATAAGAAACACACTATTCGTACCCGCTGGTGGAAGAGAATAAGTTCCGAATGAGACTGAATTTTGTCCTTCAATATTCCCAGTTACAAAAACATTCCCAGTATTATCAATTGCTATTCCCTCACCCCTAACATCAGACAAACTTGTTCCGCTCTTTGCCCAAAGCACATTCCCGTTAGAATCATATTTAACTATGAAAAAATTACCTGTTCCAGCAACTCCAATATTTAAAAGAGTTATAGTTCCAAAAGATACTGTTGGAGAAATGAAGAAACCCGTAACATAAGCATTTCCATGCTTATCAGTTACGACTCCATTTCCCGCACTATTATCGTTAGTCCCACTATTGGCTCTTACCCACAGTAGGTTCCCCACTGAATCATATTTAACTAGCAGAAATTTCTGCCCGCCGAATGAGTTTAAAAGTGTGTCATTACCAAAAACGAGAACTGGAGAAGAATACCAACCTGTTGCGAATAAGTTTCCAGAGCTATCCGTTGCTATGTGAGCACCCTCATCAGCTTTTGCACCTATTCCACTTTTTGCCCATGACCAATTTTGAGAAAAGCAGAAAATGGAATTGATTATAAAAAACAATGTTAGAACAACTTTCATTCAAGAGAATAATTTAACCACTCTTAAAGGTAAGGAATTCAAAGGTGGTAGCTGTTTTTTGGCAGATTACTTTACCACAAATTTCTTTTGCACAGCATTGCCATCTGTTTCCGAAATCTGTAGAAAGTAAATTCCAGAACTAAATTCAGAAACGTCCGTAGAGAAAGTGTTTACACCTGAAATGAGTTGAATATTTTCAGAGGAAATAGTTCTGCCGAGCATATCAAAAATATTTAGTTTACCTGCCGAAGTTGAATTGCAGGAAATAGAACAATTGAGCAGTGAAGATGCAGGATTAGGGAAAATGTTGATTTTGCTGTCAGATAATGAATGTTCATCAATTGAGGTATTAAAATTACACGACCCAGTATTTATCGGCATAAAGTTCACAAGCCCATAATTTATATTATTGTGTCCATCATAAACAAGAGCTTGGACAGAAGCGGAATCGGTAGTGCACCAATAATTATTTGCAATTGTAAAGCTACTTGTCGCTAAGTATTTTAAATCATAAGATTTGTTATTGCAAATATCATTGCAATAAATATTATCAGGTGTATTTATCAATTGAAGTCCGATAGAATTATTTTCAATTCTATTCTTTGTAATGATGGTTGGATAGGCATTATCAGTGTTATTCTCAATCATACCCACTCCGTTGTATTTTATTTGGCAATTAAAAACACTATCCCCTCTATTACTGATTTCTATGCCTACGACCGTGTTGGAATCAATAGTTGTATTCTTTACTCTAACATTGTCATCGGAAATAGTAGCACCAGTAATGAAACCAGACTGATTATGATTGACAGTACAATTGTTCAGGGAGCATCCCCTTGCATTAGCAAATCCTGTTTGATTATAATTAAAAGTGCTATTATTAATTTTATTGCCGCTGCCACCACCACTGCCACTACTGAATCCTGCACCAACATTATGATTAAAAGTGCAATTATTTATTATTGTGGCCGTACTTGTTAATCCTGATTGGTTATTTGAAAAGTTACAGTTATTCATTACCGCACTGCTAAATGAAATATAGCCACCAATGCCATTATTGATAAAATTGCAAGTGTCAATTATTCCTGCTCCGCCACCGTATAATCCTGTTGTATTAAAGTTGAAATTAGAGTTTTTGATGATTGCTGAAACGCCCCCTCCAACAAAAAGACCGTTAGTTGCGTATCTAAAATTACAATAGTTAAATTTTGAAGTCATTGTTCCTCCGTTCAAAATAATTTGTTCCCAACTCCCAGGGGCAAGGGAAACGTTGCTCGTAAACGTAATAGAATCAGTATTTGTTCCCATAGCAATTAGTTCAGCTTGTCTAAGCTCCAATAGTACAGCACTATTAAACTTAACTACTACACCTGGCTGAATGGTAAGCGTAAATCCCGGGAAAACTACAACGGTATCTGTCACGATATATGGACTGTTGGCTTTTGTCCAGGTTGTATTGGAGAATATTCCTCCGCTAACATTGGTCTGACTGAAAACAGGGTAAAATCCTGCTACCGTTAAGATGATAAAGAATAAGCGAACTGCTTTTGTAATGATTTTCATTGCGGTTTTTATTTAGGTAAAGGACGGCACTTTTACTTTGAGGCGTTTTGTATTTCTTAATTTAGGAATTACATAATTCACGCATTCCTCAAACGAAAAAAAAGGCTTCTTATTGCTTTTGTATATCATAATTGGGGAATTTCAACAAGCATATCGCTTATTCGTCCGAAAAACAGCTTAATTCTGAATACAATTTTGCTTACTTTATCAACCCTAGTCATTAAACTAAGCAAAAATGAACAAAAAGAAATAATATTAACATTTGAAAAAAAATATCACGGAGCATAAAAATATGTGACAGGAAATTATATTTTCACGTCCCCAAAATTTTTGTAGAACAAATGAAAAAAACTATAAATCCTGTCCTTAGAAGCAATCTTCTCAATATCCAAGAGAAAATCATCGCACTTCGGCCATCCCATCCTCATTGCCTTATGTTGCAACAGGCCATTCAAAAAGCTTTTTTTCTTACAAAAAAGGGTGGCTTGCCTGAAAGTGAGCAGTTGCTTCCCTTATTCACGGATATTGATTGTAAAGGTGTGGGCTCGTATGATAGCGGTATATTCCTGCGTGTTCAGAGAGAAGCATTGGCCATCATTGGCGGAGTTCTTGAAGGAGAGCTGGTCAGGCCGTCATGACCGAAACTTTGTAGAAACGATTATCTTTACAAGACATCCTCCCATCATGAAAGTATTTATAATAATTTCTATTTTCATCGCTCAGTGTTTCATCGGACACTCACAAACTGTAGGAAGCGTTTACACACTTAAAGGTTACATTATCGTAAGCTGTTTTGACACAACAATAAAAAGCGGATGCACTCTGGATATTAAAACAACAAAATCAATAACTGGTGACAGCATGACGTGCGGTGATGGAAATTTCTATAAAAACATTTCTGTAATATATTATGTGAACCCTGACGATTTAGATTTAAAGCAAATTGACAATTTTGATTATCAAGTTAAACTTCAAAAAGACGAACATGAGGTATATCTGACAACTAATCCATTAATCTTATTGGAAGCAAGTAAAGGCGACTCTGCTATCCTTCATAAAAATGAACTTGTGAACGGTGTTCAGAATAATCAAATAACGGCTGACGCAATCCAAAAGCAAATTGACAATCTCAATCTTGATTTTAAGCAAAAGAGACATTATTATGTATTAATGAATGTCTCATTAAGTGTAGTCGTTTTACCGAAAAGAAGTAAACCAAAGACATATAAAGACCCTATGGGGTATAACCAGTGTGTCATTCTTCAAGACAAGTCAAATAAAATAAAAACGGTGAAAGTAATAAAAGACCCTTTTTAAAAAAGTAACTGAGGAGAAACTCCCAAAATAGGCGGGCCGTTTATTTTCATATTTTTGCAATGAACCAATAATTTAGACAAATGGCAAGGATTGACACACAGAAGAACCTTAAAAGGAAAAGAAAAATCAACGCTAAGATGCTGAGTGATGCAAACAAGTCCGCAGAAAAGCACAAAGTCAAACTTGTAAAGAGAAAAGATATTGAGGGATTCTTCAAGTCCAAGGCGGAGCTTCATAATAAATAGACGCTCCTGCCAAAATAGGCGAAGACCCGCATATTGCTATGACAGGTCTTCTATGAGCCACCAAACATAATGGTTGTTTAAATTCTTACTTCATGCAACCTTGAAGCTTTTTGGGAGTCAGTAATTCAGTGTGTATGAAGTTGTATCCAGTTCAGGATAGAAAATTTTAAAATATTTGTTTATAAATCCAAAATTAGGGTATTTGCAAACTTGATAAGCAATACTGTCATTGACCCCACCATTTAATGCACTTGGCCAAATGAATGTTGTATCAATAACTCCTTTCAGACTAATGTCAGCCAAGCTTAGTCCATTTCCGAAATTAACATTAAGTAGAATTAATTGGTCATATGGGCTTGGGGTAATTGTATTTGTAATGTGAAGTTTAAGGAAGGCTTTAGGCGAATTCATCAAAACCAAGGAAGTGGGTATATTCGTAAAGAAAGTGTCTTTCCCCCAATAAAAACCAGTTTGATTCATTCCGACACCAATTAAATAATCAGGGATTGCATAAAATTGAAATTGGTAATTGCCATTTTTATCTGTGGTGGTATTTATATTCTGTGTAGAAAATCCAAGACTTGGGGAGGATTGACTTAGGAAAACTGGCATTCCAGCAATAGGTATACCAGTAATTGCATCTTTAACAATTCCGTTTACAAAATGAATTGGCAATGTAGATGCCTTATTCTTGGTGCAGGAATAATACAAAACTGTAGCAACTGCTATAAATAATGGAATCCAAATTTTCATTTTGTAATTCATTATTTTTTGATTTGCCTTTTCCCTTTAAATATAAAACTAACCCCAGCTTCAATAATATAAGGTGTGCAAATTCCAGATTCTATATGGAATGAAGCCTTTGAGGTAGAATAAAATTTAAAGCCAAAAAAAGCTTGTCCATTGTAAAATATTTTATTGGAGGCGCCAATTGAAGGGTAAAATTGATTTCCCATACCCAACTGACTGGCAGACATACCAAAGTATTCTATGTTGTCAGTCCAATAAGATATTCCAAACCGCCCACCAAAATAGAAAAATTTTGTCTCCTGCATTTTTACAAATCTTATATACTGAATTTCAAAATTTAATCTTGTTAAATATTCAGAAAGAGATGGAACTGGACTTTGGTTATAATCATTATATTGGCTGGTTGCACTTGTGTAATCAAAATTAAATCCAAGGCTTGATTTTTCGGTTATTCCATAATTTAAAGCAACTGTACATACGGGTGAAATCCAGTGAGGAACAAAGCCAACAAATGGGTCATCACTAATATTTAGATAAGAGCCACTGTACGCATAGGCCATTTTACTATATCCTATTCCAGCGACAACTTCAAAATTACCCTTAGTAACAGGCGGATTAATGCCGAGGCCATTCAGGTTGTTTGCAGTAGAATCCTCTATTGCATTCTTTTTGGTCTTTAAGTAATCATCATACTGGCCAAAAGCAGAAGCC
>JABDEY010000058.1 GCA_013286805.1 Bacteroidota bacterium
TGATATTCTGGACATTTCCAAGATTGAAGCGGGGATGATGACTTTTGAAGAGCATGAGTTTAGTGTGGAGGAATTGTTTAAATCACTCCAGATTATGCTCGAAGGGAGACTATTAGAGAAAGACATAGAATTGTCATTTTTCTGCGATAAGGAAGTCCCGCAGAATTTGCTTGGGGACAATACGCGATTAACTCAAATCATCATAAATCTAACAGGCAACGCGATTAAATTCACACAAAAAGGCAAGGTGAAAGTAAGTGCCAGAGTTCTCAAACAGGAACAAGGCAGCTCCGTGGTTGAGTTTTTAATTAAAGACACAGGTATTGGGATTGCTCCGGATAAAATTAAACTCATATTTGAGCGATTCCGCCAGGCGGAATCCAATACAACCAGAAAGTACGGAGGTACGGGGCTGGGGTTGAGTATAGCAAAGCAGCTGGTTGAACTTCAGGGAGGTACTTTATCAGTAAGGAGTGAAGTAAATGTGGGTTCTGAGTTTTCTTTTTGCATAAACTATAAACATGCAACACAAATCAGTGGTGCAAGAGAGAAGGCAGAATTGAAATTTGACCTGAAAGAACTGACAAAGCTGAGCGTACTGCTTGTGGAAGACAATCAGACAAACGTTCGTTTGATCACAAGCTTATTTTCAATGAACGGCCTGCAATTGAAGGTGGCAGAGAATGGACTTGTCGCTGTTGAGATGATCAAACAGAACACATTTGATATCGTACTGATGGATATGGAAATGCCTGTAATGAACGGATATGATGCAACGGTAACTATCCGCAAGAAATTACAAAATGCTGTTCCGATCATAGCAATGACAGCCCATGCCATGGCTGGAGAAAGGGAAAGGTGTTTGAGTTTGGGAATGAATGAATACATATCCAAACCAATAAATTCAGATCAGCTGTTTGAAAAAATATACGCTGTAACACATAGTTCGTGAGTTTTAAAATAGCAAATAGGATTAACGTGTATGCCCTGACCAAACTGCTGTCAGATTTGAAATCAGTTTTTCAAGGGGTTGGCCCTGCACTCAGTTACCTGAACGAGGAACCACTGAGAGCGGAGTTGTTTAGTTCTGATCAGATGGAACGTTTTGGCAAAGCACTCGCTGGAATACATAAGTTAACAGTAAAATCGGGTCAGGATCATTTACTCAGAAGACTGTCGGAGAATAGAGTTACGCTGAATGAAGTTCGCAAGCTCCTGACCGACTCCATAAAGAAAAAGTATCAGATTTCACCCGCAGGGGAATGGTTGATGGATAATTTCTATCTGATTGAAGAACATATCCGCAATGCAAAAAAGCATTTCCCCAGAGATTATAGTGAGAATCTGCCACAGCTTTTGGATGGCACATCTCCGGGGCAGACAAGGGTATATGACATTGTACTTCAAATCATCTCCCATAGCGATGGAAGAATTGACCTGGAAAGCCTGAGTGGGTTTGTGAAATCCTATCAGACAATTACACATTTGCAATTAGGGGAATTATGGGCCATACCTATTATGCTTCGCCTTGGCCTGATCGAAAATCTCAGAAGAGTATCAGCTCGTATTGCAATCGACAGACTGGACAGGAACCTGGCGGATTATTGGGCAGGGCAAATGATTGAAATTGCGGAGAACAACCCTAAAAACCTGATCCTGGTTATCGCTGACATGGCCCGGTCCAATCCCCCGATTGTGAGTTCATTCGTATCTGAATTAACACGTCAGTTGCGTGGTAAAGGTTCTGATCTGGCATTGTCACTTAACTGGATAGAACAGCAATTATCAGAAAGCGGACTGACAAGTACTGAGCTGGTCAATGCGGAGGTTCAGAAACAAGCTGCGGATCAGGCCTCTATGAGTAACAGCATTGGAAGTCTTCGTTTGCTGGGAGCAATGGATTGGCGCGATTTTGTTGAAACGCATAGTATCGTTGAACAGACACTTCGGGACGACAAGGATGGAACATATGGATTAATGGATTTCGCCACCCGTGACAGGTACCGGCACGTAGTAGAACATATTTCAAAAGAAAGCCAGCTGACGGAACAGCAAGTTGCTCAGCTGGCCATACAGTTGGCAAGGGATAAATGCCATGTGGGCTATTTTCTCATCGGTCAGGGGATAAATGAAACCAGAAAGCAGGCGAAAATGCACATCTCCGCTGCTCAGGGCTTCCGGTTTTTGATGAAAAAGCAGGCATTACAGGTGTATTTGGCTTCTGTGTTTTTAATTACAGTAGTAATAAGTGCAGGCATTTTAATACGTGCCGGTTCAGACACAAAAATTAGAGGCTGCCTGATTCTTCTTGCCTGTCTTTCGCTTCTTTGCTCAAGCCAGCTTGCTATTTCTGTTGTTAACTTCTTTTCCACTTTATTGGTTAAACCGGAACTGTTGCCGAGAATGGATTTTTCTCTTAAAATCCCTCCGGACTGCAGAACCATCGTTGTTGTACCTGTAATGCTTACGCACGCTGATGAAATTGAGCATCTGGCAGAAGCACTCGAAGTCCGGTTTCTGGCAAATAGAAATGACAATCTGCATTTCGGGTTATTAACGGATTTTAAGGATGCACCTCAGGAATCAACTCCTGAAGATCAGGTACTCATTGACCTTGCAAAGCATAAAATAGAAGATCTGAATAAAAAGTACCAGCGAAAAAAATGTGATTTATTTTTTCTTTTTCACCGTCCGAGAAAGTGGAATCCGGATGAAAATGCCTGGATGGGCTATGAACGTAAACGTGGGAAGCTTGCTGATTTAAATTCTTTGCTGCGCGGAGGAGCGAAGGAGTGTTTTTCACTTATAATAGGAGATCAGTCTGTTTTCCCACAAATAAAATATGTAATCACCCTTGATGCGGATACCCAGTTGCCACTGGGAACAGCCTGGAAGTTAATTGGAACCATTGCTCATCCGCTGAATCGGGCCTGGTACGACGAAAAAAAGAAAAGGGTAACAAAAGGGTATGGCATCCTTCAGCCAAGAGTAACAGTTAGTTTGCCGGACATAACCGGATCCTTATATGCACGCATGCATGGAAATGAGCCAGGCATTGATCCATATACCAGAGCGTCATCTGACGTATATCAGGATTTATTTGGAGAGGGTTCTTTTATTGGTAAAGGAATCTACGACATAGATATATTTAAAAAGGTATTGGATGGGCGGTTTTCCGAAAATGGCATTCTCAGTCATGACCTGCTGGAAGGATGCTATGTAAGGTCAGGACTGCTCAGTGATGTACAATTGTTTGAAAAGTACCCTACGAGTTATCAGGCCGATATGAAAAGACATTTCCGCTGGATCCGGGGTGACTGGCAGATTTTTGCCTGGTTTCTGCCGTTTGTTCCGGGCCTTGGTAGACATTGGTATAAAAACCCGATTTCCGGATTATCCCGCTGGAAGATTTTTGATAATATCAGACGGAGCCTGGTCCCTGTAGGACTTACAGTTATGGTATTGATGGGATGGTTGATCTTGCCTTCTTCTTTATTCTGGACATTGGCTGTTTCCGGAATTATTGTTATTCCGATAATAATCACAGCTGTATGGGACGCAATACATAAACCCAAAGATGTTGTTTTAAAACACCATATAAAAAATTCGGTTCACAGTATTGTAGACATTTTCAAACGAACCTTATTTACGCTCATCTGTTTGCCCAATGAAGCCTTTTCTAATTTGAAAGCTATCCTAAGGACAGTCTGGAGAATGCTCATTTCAAGGAAAAAATTATTGGAATGGAATCCTTCCGTGCACGTCGAAATTATAAATCCTTCAGATCTTCGGGCCTCCTATTCGTCCATGTGGGTTGAACCCTTTCTGACTGTGGTTGTTTTTTTCTGGCTGGCGATTTATTCACCTGTTAAGTTGATCATTGCAGGACCCATCGTTTTGCTCTGGATGCTTGCACCCTTAATAACCTGGTGGAGAAGTCAGCCTTTGGAAAAACAGACAGCTGAACTTACGGATCAACAAATTATATTTCTCAGGAAACTGGCAAGAAGGACCTGGAGTTTTTTCGAACGTTTTGTCGGGGAGGGAGACAACTGGCTGCCGCCTGATAATTACCAGGAAAGGCCCGTTGTGCAGCTTGCACACCGTACATCTCCAACCAACATAGGGCTTTCCCTTCTCGCCACTTTAACTGCGCTGGATTTTGGTTTCATAACAACCGGGCAATTCATCGGGCGAACAACAAAAACAATTGATACGTTAAGGAAGATGGAGCGTTACAATGGACATTTTTATAATTGGTACGATACGGAGACATTGAATCCCTTACTTCCAAAATACATTTCCACGGTGGACAGCGGCAACCTTGTTGCCCATTTGCTGATTTTGAGACAAGGATTGCTTGCATTACCGCATAAGAAAATCACTGATCTGAGATTATTTGAAGGACTTCGGGACACGCTTCATGTACTTTACGATAGCCTGGAGGTCAAAAACAAAGAGTATCTGGAACAGTTCAGGATGGACCTGGATGCAGCCTGTAATACAAGCATACTGACATTTCAGGAAGCGGAAATCCACATTGGGGTTTTAGCAAAAAGCATTGGTTCTGTGCCGGACTCAACCACGCAGGACACTGAAATTGAAAGGATTTGGTGGAAGCAAATGCTTGATAAGCAACTGATACATGTAAAGGATGAAATTCAAAGAACATTAACCCGAACAAAGCTTCAGCTGGAAGAACAAAATTTGGCAATAAAGACACTAGCTCAACAGTGCAACGAACTGGCAGATATGGAATGGGGTTTCCTGTATGACAAACAAAGCAATTTATTTACCATTGGGTATAACGTACAGGAACGTGAGAAGGATGCAAGTTATTATGATCTGCTCGCATCTGAAGCAAGACAATGCACGTTTATTGGAATTTCACAGGGGAAAGTGCCGGTAGACAGCTGGTTTTCACTTGGACGCCTGCTGACCAATGTGGATGGAGCACCTATCCTCCTTTCCTGGAGCGGATCTATGTTCGAATACCTGATGCCGCTGTTAATCATGCCCACTTACGAAAACACACTACTGGACCAGACTTGTAAAGCGGCAGTGGAATGGCAGATTAAATATGGTAAACAGGTAGGCAAGCCATGGGGGATTTCCGAATCTGGTTACAATATGATAAGTGCGAATTCGAATTATCAGTACCGTGCATTTGGGGCTCCGGGATTGGGTTTAAAAAGAGGATTGGAAGAAGATTCCGTTATTGCCCCCTATGCATCTGCGCTGGCGCTTATGGTAGCGCCTGAACAGGCATGTGAAAACCTGGAATTGCTGGACGAAAATGGATTTCAGGGAAGGCATGGATTTTATGAAGCAATAGACTATACCCCTTCGCGTCTGGAGCGCGGACAGTCCTGTGCGGTTGTCTATTCTTTTATGGCACATCATCAGGGAATGAGTCTGTTGTCACTGGCCTATCTGCTTCTTGACAAACCCATGCAAAAATTGTTTGAATCGGAACCTCAGTTTAAAGCAGCACTTTTATTATTGCAGGAACGCATACCTGTGGCCACTATCTTTTTTGCGCACACAACTGACATTGCAGATATAACCTATGCAGCAGCGGGAGGAGCTGAAGCAAGATTAATACAAACACCAGACACGGTTTTACCGGAAGTACAGCTGCTTTCAAATGGCAGGTATCATGTAATGGTGACCAATGCAGGTGGCGGATACAGCCGGTGGAATGACATTGCCGTTACACGCTGGAGGGAAGATAGAACCTGCGATAATTGGGGTACATTTTGTTACATACGGGATTTGAAAAGCGGCGATTACTGGTCAGCGACACATCAGCCAACTCTTAAAAAGGGAGACAAATACGAAGTTGAATTTTCTCAGGGGAGAGTAGACTTTTCGACCAGAAACAGCGGCATAGAGGCACACACCCAGATTGTTGTATCGCCTGAAGATGATATAGAAATGAGAAGGTTACAACTTACGAACCGCTCTGAAGTACGCAGAACAATTGAAATTACAGGGTATACAGAAGTGGTAATTGCGCCCGCTGCGTCTGATGTGATGCAGCCGGCATTCAGCAATCTGTTCGTGCAAACAGAGATCATTCCGCTTCAACACGCTATTCTTTGTACCCGCAGACCACGTTCTGCGGAAGATCAGCCACCCTGGATGTTTCATGTGATGGCACTTAACGGAAAAAGCCCGGAAGAGGTATCTTATGAAACAAATCGAATGGAGTTTATTGGCCGGGGAAATACAGTCGTAAACCCGCAGGTGATGAATTATGCGGGCCCTCTTGCTGGAAATCAAGGATCAGTTTTGGATCCTGTTACAGCAACCCGGTATAAAATAACACTGGATCCGGATGAAACAGTTACGATTGATAGAATTATTGGCATTGCAGGTTCCAGAGAGGTCTGTCAGGGATTGATTGATAAGTATCAGGATAAGCACCATAAGGACCGTGTATTTGAAATGGCATGGACCCATAGTCAGGTAGTACTTCGGCAAATTAATGCGACGGAGGCAGATGCACAATTATATGGTCGCCTGGCAAGCTCTGTCTTATTCACAAATGCTGCATTTCGCGCCGATCCTTCTGTACTCATTAAGAATCAGCGTGGACAATCCGGTTTATGGGGCTATTCAATTTCCGGAGATTTACCAATAGTTCTTTTGAAGATTGAAAAGCAAACCAATACCCTTCTGGCAAAACAACTTATACAGGCACATGCCTATTGGCGGTTAAAGGGACTTGCAGTTGATCTTGTCATCTGGAATGAAGAGCATAACGGATATCGGCAGGTTGTGCAAAACGAAATTCAGGCACTAATTCCGGCAGAATTCACAGATCGCCCCGGAGGTATATTTGTAAGAGCCTCGGATCAGCTGTCAAATGAAGACCGGATATTATTTCAAACCGTAGCACGTGTTATTATTTCTGATACCGGAGGAACCTTAGCCGAACATATTGCCATCAAAAAACTTGCAAAGGCAGTGATACCTTATATTATTCCGGCGCAATCCCATGAGCCAGTCCAAAAGCCTTTAACTGCGCCGGCTGATCTGGTTTTTTTTAATGAATTAGGCGGATTTTCCGCTGATGGGAAGGAATATGTCATTACCATAGAGGACAAAATCAAAACTCCTGCCCCCTGGGTGAATGTAATAGCGAATCCCAATTTCGGAACAGTTATTTCAGAAAGTGGATCAGCGTATACATGGATGGAGAATGCACATGAACTGCGTCTGTCACCCTGGAGCAATGACCCTGTGAGTGATTTGAGCGGAGAAGCATATTACCTTCGGGATGAAGAGAGTGGAAATTTTTGGTCAACTTCACTTCTGCCTGCAGGAGGACAATCGCCTTATATTACACGTCACGGTTTTGGTTACAGTGTATTCGAACATACGGAAGATGGTATTTATTCAAAGATGTTAGTGTATGTCGATTGTGTTGCCTCTGTTAAATTTACGGTTCTTAAAATACGTAATCGGTCTGGCAGAACCCGTAAGTTGTCAGCTACCGGTTATACCGAGTGGGTGCTTGGTACAGACAGAACAAAAACTGCAATGCATATTCATACAGAGATGGACCCTGAAAGTGGAGCCCTTTTTGCAAAAAATCAATACGATGTTGAATTTTACAACCGGGTTGCATTTTTCGATGTGGACGGTGTGAAAAAAAGCTTTACCGGTGACCGTACGGAGTTTATTGGACGAAATGGGACTTTGAAAAATCCGGACGCCATGTCCCGTATAAAACTTTCCGGAAGGGTTGGTCTTGCTTTGGATCCCTGTGCTGCTCTTCAGGTGCCATTCGATCTGGAAGAGGATGCAGAATTCGAATTGGTTTTCAGGTTGGGTGCAGGAAAGGATTCCAATGCTGCCACTGAGCTTGCAAGGCAATTCAGAGGGCTTGTAGTTGCGCATGATTCATTTGAAAGGGTAAAAAAATATTGGCAACATACGATTGGAGCCTTGCAGGTTGAAACTCCGGATGCAGCTCTTAATATCCTGACAAATGGTTGGCTCACTTACCAGACACTTTCTTCCCGTTTATGGGGGCGCAGTGGCTTCTATCAGTCAGGAGGAGCTTATGGTTTCAGGGATCAGCTGCAGGATGGAGTAGCTCTTCTTTATACCCTTCCGGAACTTGCCCGGGAACAAATTCTGCTTTCTGCCTCCCGTCAGTTCATGGAAGGTGATGTGCAGCATTGGTGGCATCCGCCTGGCGGGCGGGGTGTAAGGACACGTTGCTCGGATGATTTTCTATGGTTGCCTTATGTTACCTCACTCTATATTATACGTACAGGAGATTATGGAATATTGAAGGAACCCGTTCAATTTCTGGAAGGTCGCCTCTTAAATAAGGGAGAAGAGTCATATTTTGATCAACCCATTACCTCGGCTGCATCTTCAATACTTTATTTGCATTGCGTTCGGGCCATTAAACATGGATTGAGTTATGGGGAGCACGGATTGCCTTTAATAGAAACAGGAGACTGGAATGACGGATATGATAAGGTTGGAAAAGAAGGCAAAGGAGAAAGTGTCTGGCTGGCGTTTTTCCTCTATAAAATACTTTTACAATTTGAAGAAATTGCGCGTTCACAGAAGGATTCTGAATTTGCTGATCAATGCAAAAAGGAGGCATATCAATTAAAAGAAAATATTGGAAAGCATGCCTGGGATGGAGAATGGTACAAACGAGCCTGGTTTGATGATGGCACACCATTGGGGGCTGCAGGAAACGAAGAATGTAAAATTGACTCTATCGCTCAAAGCTGGGCTGTATTATCAGGAGCAGGCGACCCCATACTGGCAAAAACAGCGATGGAATCCGCGTATAAAATATTGGTTCAAAAAGAGCCTGGAATCATTCAATTATTAAACCCTCCTTTTGACAAATCAACATTGAATCCCGGATATATAAAAGGATACGTGCCGGGTGTTCGGGAGAATGGAGGACAATATACCCATGCCGCGATCTGGATGATTCTTGCCTTTGCCGGATTAGGCGATAAGGATAGAGTCTGGGAATTAATGAACATGATTAATCCGATCAATCATGGCAAAACAGCCGGTGAAATTGCCGTCTATAAAGTAGAGCCTTACGTTTTGGCAGCCGATGTATATGCACATGCACCCCATGCAGGACGTGGAGGCTGGACCTGGTATACCGGATCTGCCGGATGGATGTACCGGCTGATTATAGAATCCTTTCTCGGTCTGCAACAGAAAGCTGATACACTGATAGTTGTTCCTTGTATTCCCAAAGACTGGGATTCTTTCAAAGTTCACTACAGATATAAAAGCACAACTTACCACATTTCAGTTAGGCAACAAAATAAGGCGGAAGGAATGCTTTTTTCATCAGAAGAAATGATTGTTTCGCTTGACGGAATAAATCAGGAAAACAAAACTGTAATGTTAATGGATGACAAAATGGATCACGCGGTTCAGGTATTGCTTATTATAAACTGAAACTTGTAGGTAATAATAAGTGCAACCTGGTTTTAAATGGCAGCGCTGTTGATGAGCTTAACTTCTTCCTCTAATTCTATACATGCCTGGGTGCATGCAATGCCTAACTGTGATACCAGATCAGCAACTCCTTCAGAAGGTTGCTGAGTAATGGAATATTCCTGGATTGTTTTCGCCATATCTTCAAACACTTTACTGATACCCATGATGGAGAAAGAGGGAATCATTTTATGAACTGCTGCATGAAGGGTGTTCCAGTCTTTAGCATAAAAACTTTCTTTCAGCGCTTTAACCAGAGGAGGTGTCTGAGTAAGGTAAAGCGAAATCATTTCCAGCATTAAAGATGATTTTGACTTTGTCAGCCTGATCAGATTAGTCAGGTCTGTGTAATTGGCTCGTTTAGCGACAAATGGCCTTTTTATCAGTCCGATTATTTTACTATAAAGCAATTTCTCATCAATTGGTTTCGCGATATAATCATTCATCCCGAAAGTTTTGCATTTGTCTAAATCGACCGTTGTTACATCAGCCGTTAGTGCTAAAATTGGAATACTCAATTTCATTTCTTTACGGATATAATCCGTTGCTTCAAAGCCATTCATTTCCGGCATTTGCAGATCCATCAAAATAACATCGTATGATTTATGGAGCAGTTTTTCAGTAGCAACTTTCCCATTAATTGCAAAATCGGATTCAAAACCAAAATCATCCAAAAGTGTTTTCATCAGTAATTGATTGAGCGGAACATCTTCCACTACTAATATTTTTACATCTCTGATTTCTGCATTTAATTCAGCAGGCTCGGTTTCCAATAGGATTTCAGGATGTGTTTTCAGGAAGCTTAAACTGAAGCTGAATGTAGAGCCTTCATCTTCCCTGCTCAACACATGAATACTTCCGCCTTGTAATTCAACTAATTGCTTGCATATAGCCAAACCTAATCCGGTACCGCCATATAACCTGGAAGTGTCACTGCTGGCCTGCTGAAAGTTTTCAAAGATAGTTGTCAGTTTATCTTGCGCTATTCCAATGCCGGTATCTTTAACAGAGAATTCAAGAATTGCATGGCGATCATCTTCTTTTAGCAAATGGGCACCGACTGTAATTTTCCCTTTCGTCGTAAACTTTAGTGCATTACTTATTAAATTTAAAACAATCTGATGCAAACGCACCGGATCCCCAACCAGCATCTCGGGAATTTTAGGGTCATATTCTTTTACCAACTCTAAATTCTTTTCCTGAATTTTTGTTTCGAACAAATGAAGCATAGCTGACAAGGAGGCCTCCATTTTGAAAGGAGTTTTCTCAAATGTCATTTTACCTGAATCTACCTTGGCAAGGTCGAGTATATCATTAATAAGCACAATTAATGAATCTCCACTGGTTTTTATAGCTGACAGATATTCTTTCTGTTTCTCAGACAGATCAGTTTTCAGAATAACTTTTGTAAAGCCAATGATCGCATTCATGGGAGTACGGATTTCATGGCTCATATTTGACAAGAACTGCTGTTTTGCCTTCACCGCATCCTTTGCAAGCAGCATAGCTGCCTCCAGTTTTTTGTTTGCGATTTCCCGTTTTTCTTTCTCCTTGTTTTGAAATTTGAGTTCTATCCCGGCTATGGCCAGCTCAGCGGCTCGTTTTTCTTTCTCCTTGTTTTGAAATTTGAGTTCCTTGATGGCAATCGACAACTCAGCGGCCCTTTTTTCTTTTTCTCTGTTTTGAATAATAAGCTCCTTATTGGCCTTGCCCAACTCTTCCGCACGTTTTTTCATCTGAGTAGCGATCGCCGACCTCTTTACTTCAGTTATATCAGCAATAGCAAGAAGAATGAGTTGTTCCCGCTGTATTTTTTGAATAATAAGATGCCCATTCAACAGCATTACTTTTCTGCCAATACCGGGAAATGTGTGTGTAACTTCGAAATTTTCGAAACTGCTGTTCTTGGAAATAATATCAAAAAGCACTTTGCGCAGTTTAGGAATATTCCACTGCTTATTGCCCAGATCAAACAGAATCATTCCTTCGGTTTGTTCTTTTTTAACATGGAACTTTTTATAAAAGGATTTGTTCGCTGATTTTACTGTAAAGTCCTTATGCAGTATAACCATGGGGTTCTGAAGAGTTGAAATGATCGCTTCTGAATATTCATGTGCTTCGCCGAGCAGATCAGTTCGCAACTGCAATTCCTGATTCGTGGTAAGAAGCTCTTCATTGGTAGCTTCAATTTCTTCCTTTGATGTTTCAAGTTCTTCATTCAGACTCTGGAGTTCTTCATTGGACGAAACGACTTCCTCATTCGCTGCCTGTAATTCCTCCTGAGTGGTTTCCTGCGATTCGAGTATGGAATTAATTTCTGCACGCGTGGTATTCAGCTCTTCCGTCAGCGTTTTTATTTTCCGGTCCTTCTGAAGTAAGTTGATTTTTCCGCCTTTTGTATTTTCAATAAACGGTTCTACAGTATTCTGCATTGTAAAAATAATAAGCAGCAAAGGTTCATCCCACTCAATTTTAAGAGGGCTGACTTCCAAAGACATAGTTCTTGAAACAGATTCAATTTTAATTTCAATGCCTGACTTGTGAACTAATTGCTTTGTTTTTATCGCTTTATGAATCGCATTACGAAGTTCAAATGCAAATTCTGGTCGCGTCATCTTTAGAATATTAAGGCTTGCTTTGCCGGAAGGGTGAGCCAGGTACATGGAAATGGGTCCTCTGAACTGCAGAATTTCCATATCCTTGTTTACAACAGCACAGGCAGGCATATATCGGGCCAGAATTACTGAATCAATGGCGTTCTCAATACCAGTTGGACTGGCGCCGGCATTTTTAGAACTTAGGGGTATTGTTTTTCTGTTAACCCAGGCATCAGGAAAATGAGGTGTCAGGTCAGGTATCCTTCTCAAACCTGAATTCTTTTTACGGGAATAGAGTTTGATTTTTTTATTTATCCGGGTAAAAAACTGAGAGGATGTTCCGGTTGTTTCTGCTTTACCAAGCATTAGATACCCTCCGTCTTTCAAAGTAAAATGAAGTGTTGCGAAAGCTTTTTTCTGTGCAGCGGCATCAAAATAGATCAAAAGATTACGGCAACTGATAAAATCCATGCGTGAAAAAGGAGGATCGCGTAAAATATTGTGTGTGGCAAATACACACATAGTGCGTAACTCTTTAATTACCTGATAGCTATCACCTGTTTTAGTAAAAAAGCGCGCACGCTGTTTTTTAGATACAGCTTTCATGTCATTTTGAGAATATTCACCAATGCGTGCAACACGTATGACCTCTTCGCTGAGGTCAGTAGCAAAAATCTGAACAGGTATTTTTTTTGTTTTTTTATCCTGCAGTTCAGTAATCAGCATGGCAATGGAGTAGGCTTCCTGACCTGAAGAGCAGGCGGGGACCCAAATACGAAGCGTTTCGCCAGATGTTTTACTTTTAAGAAGCTTAGGCAGCAAAGTGGTTTTCATGTAGCGAAAAACTTCCGGGTCTCTGAAAAAACCTGTTACATGAATAATCAGGTCTTTGTAAAGCAAATCCGCCTCGTTGTTTTTTTTGAGCAATAGTTTGACGTATTCCTTTATTGTTTTTACACCAGAACGGCGCATTTTATGCATCAAACGCCTTTTTATGGTAGGCATTTTATAATGGCTGAAATCGACTCCTGTTTCTTTGTACAAAAGCTGATAAATCACTTTCAAATCAGCAGTAGTGTCTTCCTGTGCATCATTTCTAAATCCTGCATTATGTCTTGCCTTACGTCCCCTCTTTTGAAACCCACTTTTACTATATCGGGTTAACTCACCGGCAATTTGCTTTGGAGAAAGAATATAATCAACCACACCTGAAGCAATTGCAGATTCAGGCATACTTTTAGCCTGTGCGGAATCATCTTGAGCAAACGTAAGTCCACCGGCTTCTTTAATTGCTTTTAGTCCGACCATTCCATCACTGGCATATCCGGAAAGAATAATTCCAACAACATTTTCTTTATGTGTTTTAGCTAAAGAGGTGAAGAGTCTGTCAATCGTAAGCTTGGTAGCAGGTGTTTTTGGGCGTGGAAGTAATTTAATATGGCCATCCGTCACTTCAATGCCTTTGTTGGGCGGAATTACATAAACATGGTTAGGTAACATCTGCTCCATATTTACTATCTCCTGCACCTTCATTTTAGTAAGCTTGGATAAAATAGAGGTGAGAAAACTTTTATGGGTAGGGCTCAGGTGCTGCACATAAATAAATGCCATGCCCGTATCTGAAGGTAAATTTTTGAACAAACTACTTATTGCTTCCAGCCCTCCTGCTGAAGCACCAATTGCTACAATAGGGAATTTTTTTTCTTGAATTTTCTTTTTATGGAATGATATCTTTCGGGGCAATACTTATTGTTTCTGTAAGTATAGCGAATAATACTGAAGAAGACTATGTTATTATTTTTTAGCGATAGAATCTGTTGGATTTACGCACTTGTTAGTTATAAATTTTTCCGGATTCATTTTGAAAGTTGCTTTACAGTTGTAATTGTCAAAATAGTATTTGCTTCCATTGTATTTCAATACATAGGCATCCGATTTATTTACCTTCATTCCGCAGACCAGATCAGTAGCAAACTCCGGAGATTTATTGGGATAGAAAAGGAATGTACAGGAAGTAAGGACAATCACAAGAACAAATAGCAATGCCTTCATACAGTTTTAATACTTATTTGTTAAAATCTCACCCCCAATGTGAATTGGTACCAGGTGTTTTTATAACGTGGAGTTGTAGATGTTCCATCCGGATTGTTATTCTGAAGATCCCATCCTAGCCTTCCGCCTAAGACGAGATGACTTAGGTTAATATCAGCACCACAAACAAAAGACATGAGGTTTTTACGTAAATCGTCATTTTCAAATTGCTGTTCCTGCTGGATAGTTGTGGTTGCATTGGCGAACACATCTGTTTGTTTTGTCAGATAGGAAAATTCAGGGCCGGCCATTAGCGTCAAAAAACGAATAGGTTTCAATGTAATGAACAAAGGGATATCAATAAAATCAGATGTTCGTGTGAAATTGTAACTGCCGCCAAGAAGTTCGCCTGTAGCCTGAAAACCTTTCTGGGAATACATCCCCTCAATCTGAAGACCTATAAATGGAATCAGCGGAATACATAAAAAGCCACCTGCAGCAAAGCCGAATTTCGGGTTGGCAACAAATTGAGCTCCTTGCGAATCATATACATTTGAATAATTTGTTCCGGCCTTCAGACCAATACGGACTCTGTCATCTGCAGGAGAACTATTGTCCTGTGCTTTTGAATTGTAATTCAAAGAAGTAAGAATTGCTATTGCAAGGATTGTCTTTTTCATATTTTGAGTATTAGTTTTCATGTTATTAAGTCTTGTGAATTCTTAGTTTTAACGGATAAATTCATACGACAAAGTTGCGCATCTGATTATGTGTAGGTGTTACACAACTGCAAGAGAGTCTTGCGAAATTCATAGATTAAGATTCCCTTAACCTTGCTTGGTTCTTAGCTGATTTTATTATGGTTAGTATTGTGCGCATTAAAGACCTCTAATGGATACTATA